>CAMWTD010000043.1 GCA_947177085.1 uncultured Desulfovibrio sp. | reverse complement strand
GCCCGGGGATGGTCGCCCGACGCGAAGTGGACAGGCGCGCCAGTGGAAGCCGCCGCTGCGTTTTCTTCTGAAAAAAGTCGGCCGCATTCTCCGGAGGGCTCCACCATTCGTATTGCCCACACGTGAAGCCGCGCGGGGATACGGGCTCCTCTTCTGCGCCGGGCCGGGCTTTCTTTTTTTTCGCTTTGCGGCTACGTTTCAGCGCGAGGCGTCTTGCAGGTGACGCTTTTCAGGCGAATTTCCCCGCAAGCGTCCCGGCGCGCCTGGGCCGCGCGGCTTTTTCCGCACGCTCCGGGAATCTTCAGGAGTACAAGGATCACTGTATGGCGCTCTCCCGCAAGACAAGGGGCCTGATTGTCGCCGCGCTTGCGCTCGCCTGCATTGGCGGGGGCTTCTGGTGCTGGAAGCTCTATGAGGGGCGCAAGCCGCAAGGGCTCGTCCTCTACGGCAATGTGGATATCCGCCAGGTGGACCTGGGCTTTCGCGTGGGCGGGCGCATCGAGTCAGTCCTTGTGGACGAGGGCGATACCGTGGACGCGGGGCAGCCGCTGGCCCGGCTGGATGCGGACATCCTGCGCCAGCAGCGCGACCAGGCGGCCGCGCGAGTTGCCGGGCAGAAGGCCGACCTCGCCAGGCTTGAGCGGGGCTACCGCACGGAGGAGGTCGCCCAGGCGCGCGCCCAGGTGGCGGGGGCGCGCGCCGTGGCGGAAAACGCGGCCATCAACCTGCACCGCGTCACCAGCATGCGGCAGAGCAACGCCATCTCGCAGAAAGAGCTTGACAATGCCCGCGCCGCGGACCGGGAGGCGGCCGCGCGCCTGCGCTCCAATGAGGACCAGCTCGACATGCTCCTTTCCGGCTACCGCGAGGAAGACGTACTCGCCCAGCGCGCCGCCGTGGAAGCCGCCGAGGCCGAGCTGCGCCGGGCCGACATCGAGCTTGCCGACGGCGTGCTCCACGCGCCGCAAAAGGGCGTCATCCTCACGAGGGCGCGCGAGGCCGGGGCCATCGTGCAGCCGGGGCAGACGGTCTACACGCTCACCCTCACCGAGCCGGTCTGGCTGCGCGCCTATGTGGACGAGCCGAACCTCGGCAGGATCAAGCCCGGCATGGCCGTGCGCGTGGCCGTGGACGCGGCCCCGGGCAAGACCTTTCCCGGGACGGTGGGCTTTATCTCGCCAACGGCGGAATTTACGCCCAAGACGGTGGAAACGCGCGAGGTGCGCACCGCCCTTGTCTACCGCCTGCGCGTGCGGGCCGAGGACCCGGAAAATGTCATGCGCCAGGGCATGCCCGTGACCATCTTTGTGGATGCGCCCACGCCATGACGACCGGGCCCGCCGGGGCTGCGCCCGCCCCGGAAAGCGCCCCGGCCATCGTGCTCGAGGGGCTGCGCATGGACTTTGGCGAGGGCGCGCGCCGCAAGGAGGCCCTCAAGGGCGTCTCGGCGAGCATCCCCGCCGGCCGCATCACCGGGCTCGTGGGGCCCGACGCCTCGGGCAAGACCACGCTCATGCGCCTGCTCGCCGGGCTGCTCGCGCCCACGGCCGGCAGCCTGCGCATCTACGGCCTCCCCGTTGACGAGCTCTTGCGGCGCGAACCCAACAGCATCGCCTACATGCCGCAGCGTTTCGGCCTCTATGAGGACCTCACGGTCATGGCCAATCTGCGCCTCTACGCCAGCCTGCGCGGCGTGGAGGGCGAGGCGCGCGAGGCGCTTTTCCGGCGACTGCTCGCCTTCACGGCGCTCGCGCCCTTTACGGAACGGCTGGCCGGGCGGCTTTCCGGCGGCATGAAGCAGAAGCTGGGCATCGCCTGCGCGCTTCTGGGCGCGCCGCGCCTGCTCCTCCTGGACGAGCCGGGCGTCGGCGTGGACCCGCAATCCCGCCGCGAGCTCTGGAGCATGGTGCAGGAGCTCTCCCGGGGCGGCATGACCGTGCTCTGGTCCACCTCCTATCTCGACGAGGCCGCGCGCTGCCCCGGCGTGGTCATGCTGGACGGCGGCGCGACGCTCTTTGCCGGCCCCCCGGAAGAGCTCACGCGCCGGGCCCGGGGGCGCGTCTTCCTCATCCGCGACAAGGCCAGTGCCGAGGACGGCGGCAACGCCCACCGGGAGGCGCTGGCCTACTGGACCATGAAGCCGGGCGTTATCGACGTCCTCATCCAGGGCTCTTCCCTGCGGGTCGTTCTGGCGGCTGATGCGACGCCAGAAGTGCGGGAGGAGGTGCTCGCCATGGGGGGCGCACCCGTGGCTCCGCGCCTGGAAGACGCCTACATGGGCGCGGTGGGCGGCATCGACAAGCGGCCTTCGCCCTATGGGAAGCTCCCCGGCGCGGCGGGAGGCGTCGCAGGCGGCCCGGCGGCGTCCCCGGATTCAGGCCCGCGCATCCTCGCCAACCACCTCACCCGGAAATTTGGCGACTTTGTGGCGGCCCGCGACATCTGCTTCAAGGTGCGCGCCGGGGAGATTTTCGGCCTGCTCGGGCCCAACGGCGCGGGCAAGTCCACCACCTTTCGGATGCTGTGCGGGCTGTTGCGTCCCACCTCGGGCGACTGCGCCGTGGACGGCGTGGACCTCTTGCGCTCCGGCAGCGCCGCGCGCGAGCGCCTGGGCTACATGGCGCAGAATTTCTCCCTCTACCCGGATATCACCGTCCGGGAGAACATCAGCATTTTTGCGGACCTCTACGGACTTTCCCCCAGGCGGCGCGAGGCGCTTTTGCCGGCGCTCGCGAGTGCGCTGGACCTCGCCGCATGGCTCAAGGCGCGCACGGGCAGCCTGCCCCTCGGGCTCAAGAAGCGCCTCGCCCTGCTCTGCGCCACGCTCCATGAACCCCCGGTTCTATTCCTGGACGAGCCCACTTCGGGGGTGGATGTGCGCACGAGGCGCGATTTCTGGAAGCACATCTCGGCGCTCACGGCGGCGGGCGCGGCCGTGCTCGTGACCACGCACTTCATGGAGGAGGCCGAATACTGCGACCGCATCGCCCTTATCTACTGCGGCTCCATCATCAGCGTGGGCACGCCGGACGAGCTCAAGGCGCAGGTGACGGGCATGAAGGACCCCACGCTGGAGGACGCCTTCATCGCCTTTATCGAGCGTTATGACAAGGAGCATCCTCTCTAAAAATGCGTGCGAGCGCGACCTGGGGGCTTCCCTTGACGTTGCCGCCGCCCTGGCCTAGTGTGCCGCCATGTATTCGCTCCTCACCTATATGGCGCTCATCGTCGGCGTCAACTGGGTCTTTGCCGTCACGCCGCTTTTGGAGCTCCCCAACGGCGAATTGTGGTCCCCGGCCTCGCTCATCGTGGGCTTTGTCTTTGTGGTGCGGGATTTCGCCCAGCGCCGCGTGGGGCATCACATCCTCTGGGCCATGCTGGTGGGCTGCGCCGTGAGCTGGTGGATGGCCTCGCCGGAGCTCGCCATTGCGAGCGCCGTGGCCTTTGCCGTGGGCGAGCTCGGGGACTGGGGGCTCTTTACCTTCACCCGCAAGCCCTTTTCGCAGCGCATCCTGCTTTCGAGTCTTCTGGGCGCGCCGCTGGACAGCCTCGTCTTCCTGCTGCTCATCGGCATCGCCTCGGCCGAGGGCATCATTGCCATGAGCCTTTCCAAGCTGGCCGGCGCCTTTGTGGTCTTCTTCCTGGTGCGCCGCCGCGAACGGCGCGAGGCCATGCCGGGCATGGCTTCCGCGTAAGCATCAGAAGCCCGGCACCTCCGCCCTGGCCGCCTCGTCCGGGTAGAGCGCGGCCACTTTCGCGGCATAGGCCGCAAAGCGGTCCTCCAGGATGGCCGCCCGCGCCCCGCGCACGAGATCGAGAAAATACGTCAGGTTGTGCAGGGAGTTGAGCCGGAAGGACAAGAGCTCCTTGCTCACAAAAAGATGCCTGAGATAGGCGCGCGAGAAGGTGCGGCAGGTATAGCAGCCGCACTCTGGGTCGAGCGGGCCTTCGTCTTCCGCGTATTCCCGCCTCTTGATGTTGATCTTGCCCTCTGACGTGTAGAGCGTGCCGTTGCGCGCGTTGCGCGTGGGCAAGACGCAGTCGAACATGTCTACCCCGGCCTGGATGCCGAGCACGATGTCGAGCGGCGTGCCCACGCCCATGAGGTAGCGGGCCTTGCCCGCTGGCAGCAGCGGCGCGGTCATGCGCAGCATGGAATGCAGCTCGGCCTTGCTTTCGCCCACGGAAAGGCCGCCGATGGCGTAGCCGTCAAAGTCGAGCTCCTTGAGCTCTTCGGCGGAGCGGCGGCGCAAATCCTCAAAAAAGCCGCCCTGCACGATGCCGAAAAGCAGGTTGGGCCCCGAGCCGACAGGCCACGCCGCGCGCGCCCGGGCCGCCCAGCGCGTGGTGAGGCCCACGGAGCGCTCTGTATAGGCGTAGTCCGCGCCATAGGGCACACATTCGTCCAGCGCCATCATGATGTCGGAATGGAGGTTGCGCTGGATCTTCACCACCGATTCCGGGGTGAACAGGTGGCGCGAGCCGTCGAGGTGCGAGCGGAATTCCACCCCATCCTCGCCGAGCTTGCGCAAGGAGCTCAGGCTGAAGACCTGAAAGCCGCCGCTGTCCGTCAGGATGGCCCCGGGCCACGCGGCGAAGCGGTGCAGGCCGCCCATCCTGGCGATGCGCTCGTCGCCCGGGCGCAGATAGAGGTGATAGGTATTGCCGAGGATGACGGGCGCGCCGATGGCGGTAAGGTCGTCGGGGGCCAGCGCCTTGACGGAGCCCACCGTGCCCACGGGCATGAAGATGGGCGTGGGGATCACGCCGTGCGCCGTGGCGAGCCGACCGGCCCGGGCCGCGCCGTCCTGGTGTTCCAGCGTAAAGACAGGTTGGGACATGGCGCGAGACTAGCCGCAAGCGCGCCCGCGCGCAAGCGCCGCGTTGCCTGTTCGTCCGCAAGCGCAAATCCCGCGGCGCGTCCCGCTTACCGCGTCTCCACCACGGGGATGCGCCCCTTGAGCGCCCCGGGCAGGCGTTTCACGAGCGCGCGCAGCCTTTCATAATCCTCGCCCTGGCGGTGCTTGAGGAGCTGGCAGATTTTTTCCTTCCAGCAATGGGTGGCCGCCGTGGGCATGGGGCAATCGAGCTGCCACATGGGATTGTTTTCTATGCTGAACAGCAAAAATTCCTCCCATTCCGGCGTCGGAATGCCCGCAAGCTCGCAGAGCAGGCAGAAGGGCATGGGCGTTATGGCGTCCCAGGGCCACGCCCAGGCGAGCGGGAGGGTGTCGCCGCTGGCCCAGGCCGGCAGGGACTCATTGGCCGGGATCTCCTTCTGGCAGCGGATGACGCGGATGAAGTTCTCCCACGCGAGCCGCGCGCCGTGCGCGGGCAGATGGCCCCGCCGGTTGCGCAGAAAGCCCCAGGGCTCGTCATGGGTGACGAGGCGGAAGACATAGGAAACATCTTCCCGCGGGGGCCTGGCGAGGTCGATCCACAGGATGCCGCGCGGGCCTTCCGGCTGGGGCGAGAAGCGCCTCATGCCCTCCTTTTGCAGCCCCTCCCAGGCGTCGGCATTTTTCTCCCACGGGTCATAAAAACCCAGGGCCACGGCCGTGGCGCGTTGCTCGCCGTCCTCCAGCACGGGGAGGCCATCCCCGCGCCTGAGCGTGAAGCTGCCCAGCGGCCGGCCGCTGACCACTGCCTCCCAGAAGTTCTCCACATCCTGCGCAGACCAGTTAAAGCCGGCCGAGCCGGCCTTGAGCGCGACTTTCTGCTCGCCGGCGTCCGGGCAGTTCACCTTCCAGGCGGCCACTTCCTCGAGGTCGAGCGCGCGGGGCGCGGTGACGGCGTCCGGCATGGTCAGGCTCCCATGTACGAGGGCTTTTCCTCGCCCACGGTGGTAGGCGGCGTGTGGCCCGAATAGAGGGTGGTGGCGTCCGGTAGGGTGAGGATGCGGTTCATGATGCTCGCATACAGGTCGCGCTCGTTGCCGCCCGGGAAGCGCGTGATGCCGGGGCCGCCCCGGAAGATGGTGTCGCCCACGAAGGCCGCGTTTTCCGTGGCGCTGTAAAAGGTGACGGAATCCGGCGTGTGCCCCGGCGTGGCGATGACCTCGAGCCCGAAGCGCGGATTGCCCGGCAGCGAGATGAAGTCCCCGGGCTTGAAGAACTTCGCCTCCGTGAGCACGGACCAGCGCCCGCATTCCTGGCTCAGGTTGAGCGCCGGGTCGGTGAGATAGGCCTCGCCGGGCGGCGAGATGTAGTAGGGCACGCCAAGGCGCTCGTGGAGGAAGGGGATGGCCCCGGTGTGGTCAAAATGCCCGTGCGTCAGCAGGATGGCCTGGATGTCAAGGCCGTTCTGCTGGATAATCTGGAAAAGGCGCTCGGGCTCCGCGCCGGGGTCGATGATGAAGCCCTGCCGCGTTGCCGGGTCGATAAAAAAATAGGTGTTTTCCGCAAAAACGTCGCGGACTTCCACTTGCTGGATCATTGGGTTTCTCCTGAAAGGGGCGGCGTGAGGCCGCTTGCGGCGTCCTATTTGACGAAATTGACCGCGCAGCCCTCGGGGCCGCACTGCTGCGCCGCCGGGGCGCTTGTGCGGTTGCGTTGCAGGATTTCCCTGAAATCATGCTCCGAGATGGCCCCCGGGATGGTCATGCCGTCCTGGAAGAGGAAGAAGGGCACGCCGCGCACCCCGCGCTCGGCGGCGGCGCGCTCGTCGGCGCGCACTTCGGCCGCAAATTCGTCGGAATGGAGCATGGCGAGGATCCTTTCCCGGTCGAGACCGGCCTCGAGCCCCACATCCACAAGGGTGGACTCCTCGGCGAGCCTGAGGTTTTTGGTGAAATAGGCGGCGAACAAAAGCTCGTTGGTTTTGGCCGCAAGGTTCCGGTCGCCCGTCGAGAGCGCCAGCTTCATGAGGCGGTGGGCGTCAAAGGTGTTGGTGTACTGGGTCTCTGCATAGCGGAAGTCGATGCCCGCCTCGCGCCCCAGCGCGGAGATATGCTCGATCTGGGCCTGCGCTTGCGCGAGCGGCAGGCCGTATTTGCGGGCAAAGCGGGTGGCCGTGTCGGACTGCACCGTTTTCGCGGCCCCGGGATCGAGCTCGAAGGCCCGGGGCTCCAGGATGACCTCGGCTTCCATGCCCATCGATTTAATGGCGTTGTGCAGCCTGCGCTCGGCGATATAGCAGTAGGGGCAGGCGTAGTCGCTCCAGTAGGTGATGTGCATATGCGGGCTCCATTTGCCTTGAGGGGTGATCTGAACTAAGCTTGGCAAAACCAGTCGCGGCGGCACGGTTTCCGCCACTGAAAATTTTATACCACATGGCATAAAAATATGCAATGCCGTCCACAGGACGCCCAAAGTTGCGCCGCCACCCGGGGGATGCCCCATGAGACTTGAAAAAGCAGCCGAAAAGCCAACCGAAAGCCGCCCGGGCCGCGGACGCCCCCGTGAATTCGACAGGGAGCTCGCCCTGCGCAACGCCCTGAGGCTCTTCTGGGAGCAAGGCTATATGCAGACCACCATGAGCCAGCTCTGCCGGGCCATGGGCATCAAGTCGCCAAGCCTCTACTGCGCCTTCGGCAGCAAGGCGCAGCTCTTCCTGGAGGCCCTCGCCTTTTACAAGGCGACCTACTGGGGCCCGGTCTTCGCGCGCTATCTCGAAGAGAAAAATTTGTATGAAGCGACAAGAAATCTTTTCGCCGCCACCGCCCGGATACTGCTCTCGCCGGACGCCCCCTGCGGCTGCCTGACGGTCTTTTCCGCCCTGACCCTCCCGGCCAGGGAGGAAGGCATCCTCGCCACCATAGCGAACATGCGCGCGGACACGCGGCAGGTATTCCGGGAGCGCCTGAAAATGGCCGTGCGCGACCGGGAAATCGCGCCGGATTGCGACATCCCGGCCATTACCGGGTCGCTCACCAATTATTTTGAGGGCCTGACGCTCCAGGCGCGGGAGCGGGATATCTGCCAGGCGGAATTGCTCGCCATCGCTCTGCGCGGGGTGAAGCTTTTGCCCCCGGCCATAGGGGTGAATAAAGAGCTGGGGTGAGGATGCCCGAAGGCGTATCCGGGCTTCGGGCATGGCGGAGAAAATCAGGGGGGACTCACCCGCATGAAGGGCCTTGCGCACAGGCGGCGCAAGGCCCTTCTGCGTTCAGGCGGTGAAAGCTCAGTACGCGCCGTCGGGATAGATGGCCGGGTTGCCTGTGGTGGTCATGATAAGGGCGTTGCCGAGGCTCTCGAGCCACTTTTCCACGTCCTTTTCCGCGCCGCCCGCGGCCGTGCCGCGCACCGCGAGGGGCTTGAGCACCTTGGAGTGCGGCACGAGCTTCTTGAGGTCGTCCACGCTGTGGCCGAGGCCGCCGCCGCCGTGGGTGTCGAAAGGCGCGATGGTGTGGCCGTCAAGCTTGTTCTGCTCCACAAAGGTCCACACCGGCATGGGCATGCTGCTCCACCAGTTGGGATAGCCGAGGAAGATGACGCCGTATTCGTCCGGGTTGGCGATCTTGGTTTTCACCGCCGGGCGGGCGTTCTCCTGCTGCTCCTTCTTGGCGAGGTCCACCGTGGCCTGGTAGTCGGAGGGGTAGGGCGTGACCGTCTCGATTTCGAGGATGTCGCCGCCCACCTTCTTGTGGATGATTTCCGCGAGCTTGCGCGTGTTGCCGGAGTGGGAAAAATACACCACCAGCGGCTTCTTGGGCTTGGCGGCCCCGGCAGCACCCGCTGCTGTTCCCTCGCCTTCGGCCCCCCAAGCGGGGGCCGCGCAGCCCACCAGCGGCAAAAGGCCCAGCGCGAGCGCCCCGGTGGTGGCGTGTTTCAGGAAAAAGCGCCGTGACAGGCGAAATGTGGCAGCCATGGAGACCTCCTTGCGCGGCCGCGCCGCGCGGTCTGGCGTTTGCGCTTCCGCAGGGGAAGGCGGGCGTGGCAGGCGGACGCCCGCCGCGCGCTTGCGGCAAGGATAGCCCGGGCCGCGCCGGGCCGTCCAGTGGCAGAACTGGCAAATTCTTGCCAGAAATCCGCCCCGGCTTGCGCGCGTCAGCGCCGCTTCTTGAGGAGGGGCGGCAGCTTTTGGGCCAGATAGTCGCCCAACTGGCGCACCAGCCGGCTCTCCGCGCCCACGAGGACATTGTAGTCGCTGCCCGCGACCTGTTCCTGGGCGGCGAAAATGCCGTCGGCGAGCGTGGCGTCGTGCCTGTCGAGGAGGCTCCAGCGGCTTTCCAGCACGGCCTTTTCGTTGAAGTTGCCGTCCAGGCGCTGCACATCCAGCAAAAGCACATAGTCGCCGCCATTGGCCGTGCCGGTGGGGAGCACCGTCACGCCGGCCTCGAGCAGGGGGGGCGTCAGTGTCTCCGCGACCACGCGGCGCACGCCGTTGCTCACGGGCTCGGCCCAGAGGTGGAACTCGGCGAGGATGAGCCTGGTCTCGCCGTGCACGCGGCTCACGATATTGTTGCGGTTGAGGTAATTGGGAACCTCCACCATGGCCACGCGCAGGGTGGTGGGGGGCAGGTCGTCGGCCGTCACGGGCGTCATGCCGCTTTCCAGCAAATAGTAGTTGGTGGGCGTGCTGCGGCCGCAGCCCGCGAGGGCCACAAGCGAAAGGCCGAGGACGGCAAGAAGCGGAAGAAGACGGTGCATCAGCGTTTTCCTTGCCTGCCCATGAGCAGGGCTTCGGGGTTGCGTTCCAGCATGTCCGCCAAATTGCGCAGCGAGCGCGCGGCGGCGATGGATTCCGTGAGCAGGCGGCGCACCTCGTTCATGGTGGGCGAGTCGCGCCCCAGGGTGTTTTCGGCGGAATCGGCCACGCCGCGCAGGCGCTCGGCCGCCTTGGCGAGATTGTCCATGGCCGAATGGAAGGAGGCCAGCGCCCCGGGGAGCTCCTTCTGCATGGCGCGGGTCGCGCCGTCCACCTGGGTGAGGGTATTTTCCAGCGAGTGGCGCAGGGGGCTGTCCGAAAGCAGGCGCTGCGTCTCGCTGAAGGTGGCGGTAAAGGCCTCGATGCCGGCCTTGAGCTGGCCGTTGCCCACGGCGGCCGAGACATTTTCAAGGATAGTGGAGAGCGAGCCCACGAGCTGGTCCAGCGGGATGCGCGCGAGGGTGCGCTGGAGCGTGTCAAGGGGCGACGGCACGGTGGGGATTTCCAGGTCCGGCGTGGCGGAGCGGAAATTCATGGGCGTGTCGGGGAAGAAGTCCAGCTCAACCCGGTATTGCCCGGTGATGAGGCTCTGGAGCTGGAGGCGGGCGCGCAGGCCCCGCTCCACCATGCGGCGGATGATCTCCTGCTGGGCGGATTCGGAAAGCGCGCGGCCGCTCGCGCGGATGAAGCTGCGCTCGTCGATGCGGATGGTGACGGGGATGGTGACGTTGGAGTCGCGCGCGTTGGCCACAAGGCTTATCTGCGTGACGCTGCCCATGGGCACGCCCCGGAACACCACGGGCGCGCCGATGGAGAGGCCGCTCACCGAGCCGTCGAAATAGAGCACATATTCCACGTCGTTGCTGAACAGGCGGCCGCCGCCAAGCAGGATGACGCCCAGGGTGAAGAGCACGATGCCCCCCACCACAAAAGCGCCCACCATGGTTTTGTAAGCTTGCGGAGTCATGCGTTTTCGTCCTTGGCCCGGGTTTCGGGGGAAGCGGCGGGGGCCTCAGCGGCCTTGGCGCTTGCGGCCGGGGCCGGGCAGCCTTGCGGCCTGAGAGGGTTCTTGCCGCCGCGCGTGAGGAAGAGCAGGGCGTCCTCCTGGGTATGCGGATTTTCGGCGAGATCTCGCGGGTTGCCCTTTGCCGTCACCGTGCGCGTCTTCACATCGAGGAAGATCCCGTTGGTGGCGATGCTGAAGATGCTGGCGAGCTCGTGCGACACGATGACAAAGGTCGCGCCCAGGGTGTCGCGCAGCTCCTGGATGAGTTCGTCGAGCAGGTTGGAGCTCACCGGGTCGAGCCCGGCCGATGGCTCGTCGAGAAAGAGGATCTGCGGGTCCAGCGCCAGCGCCCGCGCGAGGCCCGCCCGCTTGATCATGCCGCCGCTGATTTCCGAGGGATAATAGTCCTCGAAGCCCGCGAGGCCGACAAGGGCGAGCTTGAGGGAGGCGAGCTCGCGGATCTCGTCGTCGTCAAGGTCGGTATACTGTTGCAGCGGCAGGCCCACGTTCTCGGCGAGCGTCATGGAGCTCCAGAGCGCGCCGCTCTGGAAGAGGACGCCTGCGTGCCGCATGGCCTGGCGGCGCTCGGCCTCCGTGCCGCCCCAGAAGTCCACCTTGCCGAAAAATTCCTTGCCGGCCTGCGGGCGCTTCAGGCCCATGAGCACATGCAGAAGGGTGCTCTTGCCGCAGCCCGAACCGCCCATGATGAAGAAGATATCGCCCTTGCGCACCTCGAAGCTCACATGGCGCATGAGCACATAGGAGCCGTAGCCCACCTGGAGGTCGCGCACGCTGAGGGCCGAATCCGCGGGGGGGCCTGCGGC
>CAMWTD010000042.1 GCA_947177085.1 uncultured Desulfovibrio sp. | reverse complement strand
CGGAATCCGCCGCCGCATTGGCATTGGCCTGCGCGCTTCCGGCCGAGGAGGCGGCCGCATCCTTGGCGTCAAAAATCTCCGCCAGCAGCTCCTCCGGGCTTTGATTGCCCGCTGCCGGAACCTTCACTGCCAGCGCGAGCCCGTCCTTGAGCTGCTGGATCATCTGCACTTCGCGGTCGAGCTGGGTCTCCAGCGCGCCCGTGTTCACCGTGGCCGTGTTGGAAAAGTCCGCCTCCTGCGTGGCGGGCACGGCCGAGGCGATGGCCAGCACCGCCCCGGCCGGGACCACGCCGCCCGCCACCCCGGCCGCAAGGGTGAGCTCCGCGCCGCCCGCGGGCAGTATCTGCACGGAATAATCCTTGCCGAGCGTGAGCGCTGTTTCCGTCCGGCCATTGGTGGAAAATGTCACGGCCACATCTTCGGCCCGGTACACGCGGAAGGGGATGGCATAGACGGCATCGTCCCCGGTGACGGAATAGCGGGCCAGCAGGGGAAGCTCGGCAAGCATGATTGACCTCCTTAGCGGGCGAGATACCCGAGATACACATCCACCTTTCCGTCAAGGCCGCCCGCAAGCTGCATCTTCACATAGTCCTTGCAGTCGGGCAGCACGAGCTTCGCCATGATGTCCCCGGTGTTGAACGTCCCTTCGGCGAGCGTCACAACCGGCCCGTCGGTCTTGGCCGCGAAGGTCCCGTCGGCCTCGTCGCATTCCATGATGCTCAGGCTGAGGGCGTCGGCCTCCACCTCGTCCCCGGCTGCCGCGAGGACGACGCAGAGGCTGCCGTGGTGCTTGCCCACGGCAAGGGCGTCCGTGGTCGCCGTGATGCCCGTGAGTTCCAGTCCCTTGGCAAAATACTGGTCATGCCAGCGGTTCTCCCCGCCGTATTCAAAGCTCCCGCTCATGTTCCCCTCCTTAGTTCACCTTGGCTTCATTGCCGTCGGGCAGGTTGTAGGAGCCGATGACCTTCACGCCGTTGATGTCCCCGATGGCCGTCTTGAGGCTGCCGTCGTTGATGGTCATCTGGAGGTAGGTCTTCTTGATGGCGCTCATGGTTTTTTGCAGGATCTTGTGGTGGCCGAACACATAGGTGTTCTCGGCCGTCCCGCGCACGGCCGCGATGGCGTCCTCGAGCATATCCAGGGTGGGGAGATTCTCGGCGTTCACGTTGACGATGGCATGCACGGAGCGCTCGGGCGCGAGGTTCTGCCAGCCGAAGCGGCCGCGGTATTCCACGCCGTAGCCGAGCACGCCGGGGTTCTCGCGCAGGTGGTAGAGGTTGCCGCCGTTGATGGGCGTGATGTCCACGAGCCGCCCCTGGTTGAAGCCGCTCGGGTCATAGATGCCGATGTTGATCTCCTTGTCGAAGCGCACCACCATGACGGTGAAGCACTTCTCCGTCGCCTCGCCCCTGGTGACGAGCTTCTCCTTGAGGGCGGCCTTGCGCCAGTGGTCGCGCCAGATGGCGAGCTCGGTATCCATGCCCGCCTTCTTGAGGATGGCCGACTCGCGCCGGGCGAAATACTTGGCCGCGCCGCCGAACTGGTCGGCCTTGTCCTTGGCGACCTCCATCTCGCCCCCCAGCACGGAGACGTAGGTCTGGCGCAGGTTGGAATCAGCCTGCATCCCCGGGAGCGGCGCGCCCAGCTCCACGAAGGAGGGGCCGTTCACGCGGGCGAGCACCTCCTCCACGTTCCAGAGCCCGTGCGTGGCCGGGATCCACTTGAGCATGGCGAGAATGGGCGCTTCCTCGGTGAGGTAGTCCACGAGCACGGGGCGCTTTTTCGCCTTGTCGAGCGCGATTTCCTTGAGTGTCTGCGGAACCATGTCAGGCATTGCCTTTCCTCCTTTCCTGTTTGCGCCGCCTTGGCGCTACTTGAACATGTTCTTGTAGGTCTCTTCCGCGCTTTCCGGCCTGTCCGTAGCGCCCGCGCCAGTGCCGCCCGAAAGGCTGTCCTCGCTCAGAAGGCTCGCCACGGCGTGGAAGGCCTCCACCAGCACCGGCTCATTGCTCATGCCTGTTACGGCCAGCGCTTCCGAAAGCCTGCCCCCGAGGCGCTTGTCGAGGGCGGTCACGGCCTTGAGCGCCAGGGCGCTGTTCTCCTCAAAGCGGCTGCCCCATTGCTTTTGGAGCGCCGCCTTGCCCGAGGCCAGGGCCGCGTCCCGCATCTCCTTGTTGGCCGCGAGCTGCCAGTCGAGCAGCGCCTGCGCCTGGGCGGGCGTGATGCCCTTGTCCACGCAGAACTGGCGGAAGCTGTCCGAGACCGCCTTGTCCACCGTGAGCCCTTCGGGATAGCGGAGCTCCACGTCCTCGGGCCTCTGCGCGGGCGTGTACGACATGCCCCGCTCCAGCGCCTTGAGGGCATCGGCCTCACTCGCCATTTCCTTGAGCTTGTCCGCCCAGGCAGCGGGCAAGGCGGCGCGCCATTCGACCGCAGGGGCCGGGCTCGTTGCCGTAGCGGATGCCGGGGCAGGGGACGGCGCGGGTTCGGGCGCGCCCTGGGGCGCAGCGCCTTCGCCGCCCGCCACCTGCGCCGCGTCGGTTCCGGGGTTCAGTTCCTCAGTCATTCTTCTCCTCCGTTGTCAGCAGTTCCGCGCCCGCGATTCCGGCGAGGCGCGCCATGATTTTCAGGGAGGCCGCAGGATGCGCGGCCGCCACATCCGCCAATATCCACTGGCCCATGTTGTGCCAGTTCATGTCCGCGGCGTCCGCAAGCTGCCCCATGACCTTCATGCCCCGGAGCAGGCGCTCCATGACGCGCAAGCCCGCTTCCGTGGCCAGCACCTCGTGGAGGTCCCGGAGCGCGTTCCGGCGCTCTTCATCCGCTGCCCGTTGCTCCCCGGTCATGCGCCCGCGCCTCCTCCAGCCGCTTCCGCGCCCAGCACCTCGCCGGCCACCGTGCCCTGCGTCTTCACGTTGCCGAGCTGCGCCATCTGCTGGAGCATCTGCGCCTCGGCCACCTCACGCTGCTGCGCTGCCTGCGCCTCGGCCCGCTGCGCCCGCATGGCCGCCACGGTCTCGTCCGAGCGGATGACCGATGCGGGCACGCCGAGCCGCTGCGCGAGCTCGTCCACGGCCTGCTCAAAGTCGAACTTGTCCACGATTTCAGGGGCCGCCTGGAGCATGGGCAGGAGCATCTCAAACAGGTTCGAGATGGCGACCGCCCCGGAGTGCTCGAGCATCTGCGCCATGGGCGACTGGTAGCTCACGTTGAGCGAGGCGAAGGGCGAGAGCCCGTCCGGCGGAACGGGCAAGAGGCCCGCGTCGTCCAGGAGGTCATAGGTGCGCTCCAGCACGGGCGAGAGGATGCGCGGCTCGTAGCTCGACACCGTGGGCCCCATGAGCTCGGCGCTGCGCCTGCGCCTGTCCATGTACTCGGTCATGGTCATGCCCGCGGGGCGCGTCTCAAGGCTCATGTTGGCAAAGATGTTCGCCATCATCACGTCCTCGAGCCTGAGCGAAATCTGGTTGATCTCCTCCTGCACATGGGCGATGGCCGGGCTGAAATTGATTTCATAGAGCGGCCTGAGGCTGTCCTGCTGGTTCCCCAGCGTGGGGATGATCGCCCCCGGCGTGGTGTCGAGCTGCGCCTTGAGCGGCCCGGCCGAGACCATGGGCGGGTCGATCATCTTCTCCACGCCGAGCGCCTTGCGCAGCTCCCAGCCCTCGATGCCCTTCTGGTCAGAGAGCGCCTCGTCGCCCGGGCCCGTGCCGTAGACGCCGCGCCCCTCTTCCCAGACCGTGAAAAAGAAGGGCATGGAGCGGAAGCCGCCCTCGCCGAGAAAGTCCGTCGCGCCGCTCTCCTCGTACCACCACGAGGCCACGGGCATGTTCCGGGCGTCCTCTTTTCCGGGCTCGCGCTCGCGCCGCCGCTGCGCCACATGGCAGACAGGCACGGGGTCATAGGGCCGGGTCGTGAGCTTCTGCCTGGTGGAGTCCGTCAGCCGCTCCTCGCCGAAGCGTTCCGCGAGCTCCCGCGGCGTCATGAGGAGACGCCGCGCCACCACGTCGAGATTGCCTTCCGCGCCCAGCGCCACGCAGTAGGTTCCGCAGGTCTGGCAGAGGTAGCGCGCCACCGTGGCCGGGCTTTGCTCGCAGCCCAAAAGCGCGCAGCCGAAGGCCAGCAGCTCCTTGTTGAAATTGTGGATGGCCCGGTAAAAGCCGCCCGCGGCCAGCACCGCCCTCAAGAGATTGTCCACCCCGTCCACATATTCATTGGCCCCGGTCGCTTCCCTGTCGTCGCGCAGCAAGAAGGCGTGCTTGAACCACGGGTCGCTCGCCGGGGTGATGGCCTGCGTCATGCCCGCGGCCGCCTTGCGCAAGGCGCGCCCGGCCGCCGGGTTGAAGAGGTTGCTCTCGCGCAGGCTTTCCGCATCCTCGCCCTGGAAGAGCCCGCGCGAGGGCAGGATGAGCTTGCCGAGCTCGCGCTGCTGCGCAAGCCTCTTCGCGCGCAGGCCCTCGAGATGGCTCACCAGTTGGCGCACTTCCTTCAGGTCCACCGCCCGCCCCTAGCCGTTGAGATCGCTGCGCCCGAGGAGCGAGGCCCCGGCGCTGTTGCTTGCGCCCGTCACGCCCAGCGGCGAGGTGAGCAGTGTCCCGCCCATTTGCCGCCGCTGCCTGAGCTTGCGCTTTTCCTCGTCGCGCGTGCTGGCCGCTTCCGCCTCCTGCTCGGCCTCGCGCGGCGCGGACTCCGCCTCATACGTCACGGGCTCGGACGCGCTCTGCCCGCCCCCGAAAATGGAAGAGAGAAAACCGCCGCCGCCCATCATTCGCCTCCGGGGAACCGGTTCATAAATTTCTCGCGTGTGAGTACCGCCATAAAGCCGTCCCGGCAGCGACCGGGCCTTGTCAGCGTGGGCATGGGGCAGCCGCCGGGCACAAGCAAAGGCTCGCCAAAGCCCCAATAGGCCGCCGCCCGCCCCACATGGAGGAAATGCGCGGGCCAGAAAGCCAGCAGGCTTTTGAGCTGGAGCACCAGAAACAGCCGGCCTATCGCTTCCAGCCCCAGGCTGCGCCAGTCCGCCCGGGCATTTTTGAAGATGGCGAAATGCACGAAGCCCGAGCAGCCCACCACGGGATTGAGCCACGTTGCCCCGGCCAGCTCCTCGCCGTCATAGGCGAGATACAAGACGGCGCCTTGCGGGTTCACGCCCTCCAGCCAGTCCACAAGAGTGGGCCGCGCCCGATGCCAGAGCACCGCCCGCGTCATGCCCTCCGCCTCCATGCGCTCGAAGGGCAGCCGCCGAAGCTTAGGCGTGTCGGCGAGGACGAAGCGGTATGCGCTCATGCCCGGCCCCCGTAGGCGTACTTGAGGCCGTGGGAATTGCCGCCCACAAGCCTTGCCGCCTCGCGCATCCGGTCCATCTCCTTCTGCATGGGGCTCCTGCCGTCCGCGGCATCCGGCCACGGCACGGCCACGTCCGGGTCCACGGCGCGCGAGAGGCAGTCCAGCATGTCGTCATGCAGCGAGACCGGGAAGGACGAATACTCCTCCTCCACAAACTCCGTCGTGAAATTGCGGATGCGCCCCTCGCCGTCCCGGAAATTGGCCTGCGCGGGCAAAAATACCCGCCCCTGCTCGAACCACGGCACAAGCCTCCTGATGCGGTCCGGCTTGGCCGTGCGCCCGGAAAGCGGCCGGATGGCGAAGTGGTAGTTCATGCGCGCCATCTCGCCCCGCAAATGCTCGATGTCCGACTGCATCCCGTACTGCTCATAGCCCACGAAGAGCGGGTCATAGTCCCGCGCGAGCCGGAACACGGCCGCCGTGCGCTCCGTCAGGTTGAGCCGCGCCCGCTCGCCGTGGATGAGGTAAAGGCTCCTGTCTGCGTTCCAGCCCACCACGCAGAGCACGGTGTAGTCGCTGTCCTTCTTCTTGCTGCTCGCCGGGTCACAGAGGATGACGCGGTTCATGGGCCGCCAGAGTTCTTCCGTCGGCCGCCAGTAGCGCAGCCACTCCGCCCGGAAGCCCTGCGTGTCCTCGGCCACAGGGTTGAGCAGCATCTGGCACGCGAAGTTGTAGGGGCCGAACTCCTTGCGCTTTTCCACGAGCCGCTCCCTGGTGAGGAAGCACGGCTCGCCGTCGGCCGTGCCGTCCATGGTGGCCGGATATTGCCGCAGGGCGACGACACCCTCCCTGATGAGCTCGGCATAGGTGTCAAAGAGGTGGTAGCGCGTGCCGATCATTCGCCGCGCGCCGCCTTCGGCGCCCAGCGCGTAGGAAAGGCGCAGTTGCTCCGATGTCTTTCGTATCTGCTCCGGGTTGGTCACGTTTTCGGGCGTCACCACATCGTCATAGACGAGCAGCCGGAAATGCTTGCCAATAGGCTGGCCCACCACGACGCCCCAAGCCTCCACGGTCATTTCCTTGGGGTTGCTCCTGCGCCTGACGAGCAGCCCGTCGTCCAGGCTCCAGACCGGGCTCTCCTTTTCCGGCTGGGCATAGAGCACATCCGGGTAGCATTGCTTGAGAACGTCCTTGGTTTCCAGCTCGCGCTTTATCTGCGCAAGGAAGCTCTTGGCATTGGGCCGCGTGTGACTGAAGATGCCGATGGTGATTTCCGGGTCGCGCAGGATGTCCTGAATGGAGAGCGCCACCGTGATAATGGTGGACTTGTAGTGCTCGCGCGCCCACAAATCGAGGCAGCCGTCCGGCCTTGCGGCCACTTCCTTGCAACGCGCGAAGCACCAGTCATTGTCCGCGTCGGCCCGCTGCATGAGCCGCGTCAGCAGGAAGAAGAGGTCAGTGCGCCCAAGCGCTGCCATGGCCGCCATAACGGCCGAAGGGCCGTGCTGTTCCGCCGCCCGGAGGATGCGCGCATAGGCCGCCGCGGCCTCGTGCCTGTCAGCAAAGGGGACGCACCGTTGCGCCATCATGCCCGCGGCTCCTTGCCCATGACCTGCTCAAACACCTCGCGCACGCTCTCGGGCATGGTGAGGCCCACTTCCCCCGTGTGCTCCACTTCCGCCTTGTTTTTCCACCGCTCCGGCGCGCGGTTCGTGAGGATGAAGTGCCCGGCCCGCGTATCCGGCGGCATATGCTTCTCCATGGTGATTGTGCGCGTGCCCTTGTCGCTCACCTCGGTTGTGGTCTCCTGGTAGGTGTAGCCCTGCGCGCGCTTGAGCATACTTTCCTCAACGCTGGTCACGGCCCAACAGTCCCGCCCTTCCTGGATGGCCTCGTGCAGGTCCGGGTGCGTCTCCTTCCAGTTGCGCAGGGTGGTGATGCTGATGCCGAGCTCGTGGGCGATGCCCTCGTCCGTTTTGCCCGCCGCCGCGTGCAGTCGCGCCGCCTCGAGCATGGCGGCGTCATACTTGGTCTTGCGTCCGCTCCGGGGCCGCTCGGCCTCTTGCCGCTGCCTGAGCTCCCTGCGGGCGTCGGCCACGGCGCAGGCAAAATCCGCCTGCTCCTCGAGCCATTGCTTGAGCGTGGTGGGCGTGATGCCCATGGCCAGCGCCAGCGCCTTGTGGGCGCTCTTGCCCGCGAGGATGGCGTCCCGCGCCTCTTCCATGCGGCGCTTGGCATATTTGGGCGCTCTCGCCATCAGTTTTTCTCGCAGCCCCGGAGGCCGAACTGGTTTTCCAGCATGGTGAGGCGTGTTTCATGGTCATTGGTGCGCTTGAAAAATTCCGCGTGGTCCGCGTCATTGCTGCCCTTGGCGGCAAAGCACAAAAAGCAGCTCTCCCGGTGCACCATGAGCTTGTCGAGCTTCTCGTGCATCCTTTTCCCGAGCCAGAGCAGCACGACCACAAGACAGCCGATGACGGCCAGGAGCAGGGGAATGAGCGTGGATGAGATGGCGGCGGTATGCTCCACGGGTGGCCCTCCTAGGGGACGATGCCAGAGCCAAGGTCCAAGAGGTCCCTGATGCGTCCGAAATCGGGCGAGCTCACATGCTGCGGAAAGAAGAGGCTGCCCAGGAACAGCGCGGCAAAGAATACAAAGATGAACACCAACGCATAGTGCTGGAGAAAACGCGGGCTGATGCGCCCGGCCTTGAACGCGCGTATCTCCTCCAGCTCCGCTTGCGCGCGGAGCTCCTCGGCCTTCTCGCTGCCCTTGCCCGTGAGCTTTTCCAGCAACGGCCCCAGAAAGGGCAGGAGCCTGGTAATGAAGGCAATCATTGCGCGCCCTCCAGTGCCGACTCATGGAGCCCTTCAAGGCACAGGTCGCTCTCGCCCTTGCGACGCACCTTGAGTCCCGGCATGGGTTGGCCCTTGGCAGTGGTGTAGATTTCCGCCATGCGGCGGCACGCGCGTTCCCACTCGCCGCCATTGGCGTAGCGGGCGACGGAGCTTGTACAGAAGGCATTGGTCCCGATGTTGTAGGCCATGCTCACCATGGCCGCCTTGACCTTGTCCGGTTTCCCGGCAAGGGCCGGAACGCACTTGAGGATGGGCTTGGCGTGCGCCACCACCTGCGAATTGAGGCTGCGCACACATTCGTCGAAGGAATACTTCGCCCCAGGGGTCACGTCACGGACATCCCCGAAGCACTTGGTCCATATGCCTACAGGGTCCTTGTAGGCCTCGGGCACATAGCCCTCATACTGGGCCACCTCGTCGATGACGATCTGTGCGGCCCCAATGCCGAGCAGGGCCACAAGGGCCGCGCAGGCCACGACCTTGCCGGGGACTTTCCTGTAAGGAATCTTCGCCACGCTCCCGCTCCTCTTTGTGCGAAAGCGTATCACCGTTTTTTGGGGCCTTTTTTAAAACGTCATATTTCCAGACTATCGTTCCCTTTGATTCCCTTTCTGTCCCCTCCAGTCCCAAAAAAATTTCTTGACAGGTTTTTGAATCGGCCCGTGTTTTTCTTTCTGCCCGCAGGATTGCTTCATCCGTGGAGCAATCGTGCAGCTTCACCGATGCGAAAAATGAAGACTTTGCCATATGTGTTTTCCGAAGGCGGATGTCCTGTCTTCGCAAAACACATATGGAGGTTCACAATGGCAGAATATGCGAGCAAGGGCGTGGCCGGTTCCGGCCTCGGCCTTGGCATTGCGGGCACGGCCCTCGGCCTGCTCAACGGTGGCCTTGGCGGCTTTGGCGGTGGCCTGTTCGGGGCCAACGGTGCGGCCGCCATGGCGGGGCAGGGGGCCTACCAGGTCGCCATCTCCGCCAAGGATGCGGAAATCGGCCAGCTGAAGGCCGAAAAGTATGCGGACAATGTGGGCATCAGCACGTTCCGGGAAGCCCTGTCCGCCATGGACAAGCGCTTCGACGAAAACCGCGCCCGCATCAATAATCTCGAGCGCGTGGTCGCCGAAGCCGCCGTGCGCGAAGAGGCCTTGAAGGGCGACCTGCGCCTGCTTCGGGCCCAGATTGAGGGCACTTACGTCCCCGGCAAGCTCGTCATGCCGCAGGATGCCATCTGCCCGCCGGTCATGGCGCGCTACAATTCCTGGGTCGCGCCCACTGCCACCGCGCCCGATACCCCGGCCGCCAACGGCTAGCCGCGACAGGGGCGGGGCCCACGCTCCGCCCCGTATTAAAAGGATGACCGCATGAAAATTTCCCCGGCCGACATCCCCGCCATATATGCGGGTTTCGTTGACAGCGAGCTTGCGCCCAAGGCGGCGAACTCTGTCCAGCGCTTCATGGCCTATGGTTCCGTTTTCGTGGCGCAACGCAAGACCGAAGCCTTCCTTGCAGAACCGGGCCGGAGGGAACAGCTCATGGCTATGGGCGTTATGGGCGATGACGGCCTCATTGACCTGGACTACCTGCACGAGATGGCGACGTATGCCATGCAGCAGTCTGGCGGCAAGGTGACGGCCTGGGGCCTTATCCTTGACCAGTCCGACATCGACAAGCTCTACCAGCTTGGCAAAGCCGTGGCGCACGAATAGCGCCGGAGGGTGATATGGAATTTACCGAATGGCGCAGCCGCGCCGCCGAAAAGACCGAGGAAAAGGTGCTCAAGACCATTGACCATATCCTTGAGGAGAGCAACGGCCACCTGGACAGCGATGAGCTGGACGACCTGATGGACTGCTGGAAGATCCTTTGCATGGCGCGTGAGCACCACCACATGCACGAACAGCGCTCCGCCGCCATGCCCATGAAATAGGGTGAACGGCATGGGCAAGAAAAGCCCCGGCTCCTACAAGGAACCGGGGCTTTTCTTGCCCATATTTTTTACCACAGGTCGGGCAGTCTAATTTCCCCTCGGGGCCTAAGCCCCAGTCCACGCAATCCCATGTCTCTTCAACTCAGCCTTCGCCGCTTCAAGCTGTTGCTTGAGCTTTGCCTTCTCAATTAACAGCTGAAAAAGATGCATCAGGGCATGAGGGGAAGATGTGTGATAGCGGAGGCTCGTGCATAGTTCTACTAATTCCTCAGATTGTATATGTATCTGGACTTGGGTACGCTCCTGAATATAGGCAACGCCCACATTCAGCGCAAAAAATTCATTCAGTGCCCTTGATGCCGTAAAGGGGCTGAATATAGGCTTAAGTTTGGCTATCCAGAATGTATACAATCCGGCGATTTTCGCAGCGTTGAATCCTTTTTTCTCACACGCCCGGTATTTGTTCCTCAATGAACGCACCACATTGGGCGTTATTTCCTCCAGTACCGAATTTGACCAAGTAAAAGGTGTTGGGGGTAATCCTTTTTTCTCATTGCTCTTCCGAAGATTTTCCTGCATAGCAACAAAGAAGTCAGACATCTTACTATCTGAAAAAAGATATTTTGAAATCTCATGTGATTCGGTAGTCATTTCAATATCCATTCAATAGGATGCCTTTCAAGAGACGAAATAAAGCAAGCATAAAGCTTTTCTTCATCTACGGGAGCATCGTTTTCAGGGGTATTGGACAAGCCATTAATGATTTCTTCCTTGGCCTCTTCACTCAAAGACGGTCCCAGTCCGCCGCGATGAGCGCACATTGCAGCCTTCACAGCCTGTTCCGTCCGATTATCCGCCATGGTTGACTCCTTTACCCCGTCGTCCGGGGAAACCGTGGCCTATTAAATAATTGAGGGGATAAGGCTTCCTGCTTGGTTATCAACTCCCTCCTTTTCGCTGGCATGCGCCGCTTTCGATGGGTTTTGATTAAATAGTGACAAATCATCTCACAATCCCTAACGGCGCGCACCCCGTTTGCACGCTCACCCCGCCTGGGAGATGCCCTCTCGTATCTTCTCTCGAAGGATGCCAATTCGTTCCGGGAACGTCTCTTCAACTAGGGCATACTTCTGCGCTATCACTTCCCAAAGTGCCAGATATTCGGGGCCATCCGGCCGCAGGATGCCAGGCCCCATATGAAGCTTACCCGAAATAAGCTTTTCCCGGCAGGCCTTTTCTAAGAGTTGGAAAATCATCGTATCCCGACGCTTTCCCTTATAGATTTCTGGATCAATCTGGGGGAAATCAAGAATTTCATCCACTACAATCTTTCTCACATCATCAGTAGCATGGGAAAGTGAAGGGTCAATTTTTTTAATATCCTTGATTGTTGAGTCTAAAAAATCAACGCAAACTCTTACCAAATATTTTTGCTGATAATATTCTTTGTTTTTAAGCATAGAAGATAATTCAGGCCCATCATTCATAAGCC
>CAMWTD010000041.1 GCA_947177085.1 uncultured Desulfovibrio sp. | reverse complement strand
CGCATACATCAGCCAAGAGCACGAAGAGCCCACGGCATCCCAGAACTCATGGGAGGGCGCATTTTTTCCGCAATTGTTCACAATCTCCCCTCCGGCCCTGCATTCCCGTTTCTTCGCCATCATGCCGCCCTTTCTGTGCGCGCTGCCGCATTCGCGTAAAAATCATTGGATTTCACAAGATTGCCTCAATGATCCCTGCTGGGCACCCGTTTGGCGGCTACACTAGCAGGTTTTTCTTCCTCTGGACAAGCCCTTGCATTTTGCTACAGCCACTATCGCCTTTTCCGAGTTTTTTCGCCGCTGAAAATATCAACTTATTGAAAATATTACAACTCTACTTTGGCATAAACCTTGATAACAGGCATGTGAAAAAGTTCCTAATTTTTCAAAGGAGTGAACATGCCGCCGGTCATCGATGAGCAAAAATGCGTGCGCTGCGGCACATGCGCCAATATCTGCAATTCCGCCATCCTCCTGTTTGACCGTAAAAATCCCGCGCCGCCCCAGGTCGTTTTTCCCGAAGAGTGCTGGCACTGCGAAGCCTGCGTCGTCGACTGTCCGGCTGACGCCATCCGCATGCGTTTTCCGTTGGCCTATTCTCTTATGTATGTGGCCTCATCCACCCTTAAGCCGGAGGAGCTGAACCGTGATCGCGACTAAGCCAGTCATCGAGGCGGATTTTCTTTGCATTGGCGGCGGCATCGGCGGTCTGATGGGTGCCATCGAGGCTGCCAAAAACGGCTGCAAGAATGTTGTGGTCATGGAAAAGATGCACGCCTTGCGGAGCGGTTCCGGCGCCATGGGCAATGACCATTTCAACTGCTACATCACGGAATATCATGGGAATGACATCAAGCCTGTGATGGAGCAGACCATGGCAAGTATGGTTGGCTCCTGTAAAGACCCTTCGCTGATGTACAAGTTTCTGGAAGAGAGCTTTGAAATCGTCAAATTCTGGGAAAAGCTCGGCATCAACATGCGCCCCACGGGCAAATGGGAATTCAAGGGCCACGCCCTGCCCGGCAAGACGCGCACGTTTTTGAAATACGACGGTACTGACCAAAAAAAATGCCTGGTCAAGGAAGCCAAACGGCTTGGGGTGAAATTCCTCAACCACCATGCGGCCCTTGAGCTCGCAAAAATCGACGGCCGCGTCGCCGGCGCGCTGGCGCTGGACCTGACGACGTCCGAGCCCTTCTTTCAGCCGGTACGCGCCAAGACGGTCCTGCTGGCCACCGGGCTCACGCACCGGCTCTACCTCACCGCCAATACTCCGGGCTACATGTTCAATACCGCCCATTGCCCCAACTGCGCGGGCGGCCAGGGCCTGGCGTGGCGCATCGGTACGCGCATGGTGAATATGGAATTTCCCTATACCCATGCGGGCCCCAAGTTTCTTGGCCGTGCGGGGAAGGCCACATGGATCGGCGTCTACCGCTACCCCAACGGCACGCCCATCGGGCCATTCGCCACGCATTCCGATACCGATTACGGCGATGTGACCAGTGACATATGGAACACCGTCTTTGCCGACGTGATGCACAACGGCACGGGCCCCGCCTATATGGATTGTTCCGACGCCAGCGAGGAACAGCTCAACTACATGCGCTGGGCCATGAAGGGCGAAGGCCTGGGGGGCCTGCTCGACTATATGGATCAGAACCATATCGACCCCAAAACCGATGCGGTGGAGTTCATGCGCTATGAGCCCATCCTGCATGGGCGCGGCATAGATGTCTCCGATGACGGGGAAAGCAGCGTGAAGGGCCTGTTCGCCGCTGGTGACATGGTGGGTAACGGCGGCCTGGGGATCGCCCTGGCGGCGTGGCTTGGCGGCGTGAGCGGACGGAATGCCGCAGCCCAGGCCAAGGAGACGGAATTCGCCCCTGCGGAAGAGTGCGACAATATCCGCGAGCGCATGGAACTCCTCTCCTCCTTTATAGGGCGGAAAAACGGGACGGACTGGAAGGACGCCAACATGGCCCTCCAGCAGATCATGAGCATGTATGCGCCCGCCGGCCCCACGCTTGTGCGTTCCCGGACCCTGCTCACCGCCGGCCTCACCTATCTGCGACGCCTGCGTGACGACGCCCGCGGACAGCTTGCGGCCCACTGCTCACACACGCTTATGCGCGCCGCCGAGGCACTGGATCTCATGGACTGCGGCGAGGCCCTGATGTGCGCCGCCGAGGGCCGCAAAGAAACGCGCGCCAACCATGTGCGCTCGGACTATCCGTTCACCAATCCTCTGCTCGCGGACCAATTCCAGGACGTATGGCTGGAAGATGGCAAGGTAAGAACAGAATGGCGTGCCATACGCCAGATGCACTAACCGGTGCATCCACCTTTTAACCAGATTGTGAGGGGGAGAGGGGAATGAAAAAAATCGTGGTGACTCTTGCATGCGCGGCGATGCTGCTGGGGGCGGCGTCCGGCGCGAGCGCCATTGACTACAAGGCCAGGGGCCAGTGGCTGATGAGCTTTGACGTGGGCCATGCGCAACTTCTGCACTCGACCCGCAAGGGCAATGTGGAGAACAAGCCCACGCGGGAAAACTTTGAGGCGATCCAGCGCATCCGCGTCGGTTTTGACGCGATCTTTTCCGAAAGTCTGTCAGGCACCTTCCTTACGCAGATCGGCCCGCAGCGCTGGGGCAAGTCTGCCCTGGGCGCAGCCCTCGGCTCGGATGGGCATGATATCAGGGTGCGCTGGGTCTATCTGGACTGGATGGTGCCGGATTCTCCGCTCAAGGTGCGTATGGGCCTCCAGCATGTCACGCTGCCCAACAAAATGGGTTCCGTGGTGTTTGACGACCGCGTCGCCGGCATCACCGCCTCCTACAAGCTCAATGACAACGTGGGCCTGACAGCGTGGTGGATGCGGCCCTTCAATGACAACTACGGCGGCGAGGAGAAGAACGGCACCGTCGTGGACCAGAATTATCTGGACAACCTGGACCTTTGGGGTCTTTCCGTCCCCGTAAAATATGACGGGTTTGCAGCTACGCCTTGGGCCCTCTACGGCATCATGGGCAGAAACACCATGTGGTCCGGCGGTGAAAAGAATGTCTGGACAAACTGGGGTACTGACGGCAATCCCCATAATACCATGCTGCCCAAGCCCAACATGATGGACCGCGGGCCCGACAAATACACCAACCACGCGACAAGCAAGACCTATGGCTCCCTTTTCTGGGTGGGCGTGCCCATCGGCATCACCGCCCTGGACCCCTGGAACTTTGAATTTGACTTCAACTACGGCTATGCGGAAGCCATGGGGCGCTTTAATGCCTACAAGGGCCCGGTGCGCCCGGAAAACCTCAAGCGTTCCAGCACACAGCGCCAGGGTTGGTTTGCCAGGGCCCTCGTTGAATACAAGCTGGATTGGGGCGCCCCTGGTGTCTATGGCTGGTATTCCTCCGGTGACGACGACAATCCCAAGAACGGCTCCGAGCGCATGCCCTCCCTCGCGCCCTACCAGCAGATGACCGGCGGGATGCTGGCCAACAATCCCTACAGCATCGCGCCCTGGCACAATGGCGACCTCTCCCTCGCCGGTACCTGGGGCGTGGGGTTGCAGGTGCGCAACGCCTCCTTCATCAAGGATCTCAAGCATACGCTCAAGGCGACCTACATCGGTGGCACCAATTCCCCGCCCATGGTCAAATACATGGACACGGCCTATGCCTGGAACAGCGGCTGGTCGGCATTTTCGGGACCCTACCTAACTACGGACGACGCCCTTCTGGAACTGAGCCTGATGAACCAGTACAAGATGTACGAAAACTTTACCATCTATACGGATCTTGGCTACATAGCCAACTGCATGGACAACAGCACCTGGAACAAGGCCGGCAATCGTGACTCCACCTTTGCCAAGCAGGATGCCTGGAAGATCCAGCTCGCCTTCATGTATAATTTCTGATGCTGCTGGGGCGCCAACGGCGCCCCGTACTGCGGTAGCTGGTGAAGTTAGAGCGGAACCAACAGCTTTTCACCGCCACCAAAGCGGTGGAGAGCGCACAACTTCAAAGGAGCCTCGGCCATGACAAGGATATTCACAGGTAAACATGATGCTTTCGTCCATCGCGGGAGGGCACGCTGGAAACTGCTGGCGCTATTGCTGCTGCCGCTCTTCAGCCTCTGCGCGGCGCTTGACACCCAGGCGGCCGACTATCCGCGCAAGCCGGTTTCCATTGTCTGCGCCTTCGGCGCGGGTACCGGCGCCGATCTCATCCTGCGTCCGACTATCCCCTACATCAAGGAGGCCCTCGGCACGGAGATCGTGCCGGAATACAAGGCCGGCTCCGCTGGCATCGTGGGGGCCAACTACTTCGCCACCAAGCGCCCCGACGGCTATACCCTGCTGTTTTACAACCAGCCGCATATCCTGCTGCAGGACAAGTTCATGAAGACCAGCGTCAAGACGGACGACCTCATCCCGCTGCTGGGTCTGACGCATCGGCCCGACTTCCTGATCGTCCGCGCGGACGACCCGCGTTTCAAGGATATCCAGGCGCTCATCGCCTACGCCAAGGAAAATCCCGGCAAGCTCACCGTAGGCACCGTGGGCAAGTATTCCGGCAATCACCTGACCTATCTTCTGCTGAAAAAGAACACGGATCTTGAGATGACGCGTGTGCCCTTTGAAAACGGCGGCAAGATGCTCGCGGCCCTGCTTGGGGGCCAGGTGGATTGCGTGCTCTCCTCCCACATGTGGCTGGATCAGTACGAAGGCAAGCTGAAAGCCATCGCAAGCGCCACCGAGGAAAGGCTCGACCCGGATGTACCCACCTTCGTTGAAGTTGGCATCCCCAATGTTTTTGGCAGCACAAACTCCAATTACATTTTTGCGAGCAAGAAGACGCCGCCGGAAGTGCTGGCCTACCTGCGGGAAAAATTCAGCGCGCTCGCTCAAAACAAGCAATTACAGGAAGAGTACCTGAAGGCCATGGGAAAGTATGATTATGCCATCCACGATGAAGCCAAGTGTATGGAAGAAATAGAAAAGTACCGCAAGCAGATCGATTCTGTCGACGCCCTGCTGCGGGAAGACGAAAAAACCAAGTAATGGGCGGATGTTTATGAGGGCCACGCTACCCCACACAGGTGGCATCTGGCCCTCATGCTGAAAAGCAAAGCGGGGCGGCCGCCGCCGGCCCTGGCCCTCCCGGAATGGCGCCCCGCTTTGAGAAATTTCCCCTGTGCGCCGGCACACGGGCGATACCGGCCTCGACGTTCGCCCACCTTGGCGAACCAGCTGACTGCAACACCAGAACACAAAAGGCAGTGCTATGCTTGAACTGATATTTCAAGGTATTCTCACCTGCATACAGCCTATGAATATCTTGGCCATGTTTCTGGCTGTACCTGCGGGCATCATCGTGGGCGCGCTGCCGGGTTTCGGCGCGGCCACGGGCCTTGTGCTGGCGTTGCCCATGACCTACGGCATGGAGCCGGCCACGGCCTTCGTGGTGCTGACCGGCATCTATATCGGGGCGGAATACGGCGGCTCCATTTCCGCCATCCTTATCAACACTCCGGGTACGCCGGCGGCCATCATGACCACCATGGACGGCCACCCCCTCGCGCAACAGGGAAAAGCCCGGGACGCCCTGCTCGTCTCCAACATCGCCTCGTTCAGCGGCGGCTTGTTCGGTGGCCTGATGATGCTGTTTTTCATGCCCATCCTCGGGAACTTCGTCTTGCATTTCGGGGCGGGAGAAGTTTTTGTCATGGCGGCCGTGGGGCTTTTGCTCGTTGGCGTCATCACCAAGGGCAGCCGCGTCAAGGGCGTCATTTCCGTATGCCTCGGCCTCATGTATACCTTTGTGGGTGGGGACAGGGTTTCCGGCTTTTCCCGCTTTGATTTCGACATCCCCATGCTCGTGGGCGGCCTGCCTCTCATCGCCGGGCTGCTCGCCATGTTCG
The DNA here is from genome assembly GCA_947177085.1 of uncultured Desulfovibrio sp. Taxonomy (GTDB): domain Bacteria; phylum Desulfobacterota; class Desulfovibrionia; order Desulfovibrionales; family Desulfovibrionaceae; genus Desulfovibrio. Next base: position 5,897 of record CAMWTD010000041.1, on the reverse strand, counting down.
CCATCCCGCAGATGCTCGACCTGGCGCTCGGCGCCAAACCCGACGCCGGTTCCATCAAGCTGGAAAATTACGGCGTAAAGGGAAATATGCGCCTGTTCAGGCACTGGTTTTCGGTCATCTACAAGACGCAGCTAGGCAATATCATCCGTTCCGGCTTTTTTGGCCTGCTCGGCATCATTCCCGGCGTGGGCTCGGCCGTGCCCAGCATGCTTTCCTATACGGCGGCCCGCAAAGCCTCCAAAAATCCTGAAGAATTCGGCAAGGGTTCCGTGGGCGGCATCGTCGCGCCGGAAACCTCCAACAACGCCACGGTCGGTTCCTCGCTCATCCCGGTCCTATCCCTGGGCATCCCGTCCTCGCCGTCGGCCGCGCTCTTTATGGGCGCCATCTTTCTGCATGGCATGACGCCAGGGCCCAACTTCATGATCAAGGAGGCCAACCTGGTCTACATCCTGATCATGGCGGTCTTTCTCTGTTCCCTTGTGCAGCTGTTGCTGGGCGTGTTCACCATCGGTTCCTTTGCCAACATCCTCAAGGTGCCGGGCTCCTATCTCTTCCCCTGCATCATTGCGCTGTGCTGTATCGGCGCCTATGCCGTGCGCACCCAGGATTTTGACATCGACTTCTTCATCGGCTTTGGTATCTTCGCCTACTTTTTGAGCAGGCTCGGCTTCAGCATGGGGGCCATCGTGCTGGGGGCCTTTCTCGCGCCAACCATGGAGGCTTCGCTCATTGAAGCTCTGAACATCTCCCCGGCCATGGGCGGACTGCTTCCCTATTTCCTCACGCGGCCCATCGCCCTTGGCATGGTGGGCCTGCTCGTGCTCTACGGCGTGATAATGGTGCTCCTGTCACTGCGCCAGAAAAAGCTCGGCCTTACGGAAAGCAAAAAACCTATTGTCACCGGGCCGGCCCTCTGGTCCGGGGAGCGCGGCGTCGATTTGTGCATCTATATCGTCGTTTTTGCCACCGCCCTCTTTTTCATGAACATGGCTTCCGAGTATCCCGAGCAGAACAGGATACTGCCCAATGCCACCTTCGTCGTCCTCATGGGCATCAGCGTGCTCGGCGCAGTGCAATGCCTGTTTTTCCCCCGCATGTACTGCGCGCGCAACGTATCGGCGCTGAAGCATATCCCGTGGAAAAAACTGATCATCATGTCAACCGTGCTGCTCGGGTATTTGCCGCTGATGTACAGCATTGGCTTTTATCCGGCGACCGTGCCTTTCATCGTGGTGTGCATTCTCCTCATTCGTAAGTGGTATGGCGAAGGCTGTACTGGCAGAGAGTTTGTGCGAGGCATCGTCTTTGCGCTCGTCTTCACCGTGGTGGCCTTGCTTGTCTTTACCATCCTGTTCAAGACATCCATGCCCATGCCGGAATGGCTGGAAGACCTTGTTTATGAGTGGTTTTAGGCCGGAGCGGCCGGGCCGTTCCCACAAACCTCCATTCGCCTGAAACTGCGCATTGCGCCAGGAGAAACAGAAAATGGGCAAACTGAACCTGTTGTTCCAGCCGGGCAAGATCGGAAATATTTCCCTGAAAAACAGGATCATCTATTCCGCCATGGATTTGCGCTGGGCGGACGGCAAGGGGCACATGGCTCCCGAAGCCGTGCAGAGCCTGCTGGAGCGCGCCAGGAACGGCGTGGCCATGGTGACCATCCCCACCTTGAACGCGTGGCAGCCCGAGGGCGTGCCCTTTGGCAAAAGCCTCTATATCGGCCATGACGAGACCATTCCCTACATTGCGGACACAGTGAAGAAAATCCATGCCGCCGGCGCCAAGGTCATGGTTTCCATCGGCGCGCGGGGCACGCGCATCGAAGGCGGCGCCACGGCCAGCACGGGGCCGTCCGCCATGCGCTTTGGCTATGAGGCGGCCATCCCGCGCGAATTGAGCATTGAAGAAATCGAGGAACGCGTGGAATGGTTTGGCGACGCGGCCGCCCGTGCGCGCGAAGCCGGGGCCGACATCGTGGATATCCACGCCTGTACGGGCAAGCTGGTCTCCATGTTTCTCTCCCCGTACAGCAATCACCGGACAGACCGTTACGGGGGCGACACCGAAGGGCGCACCCGTTTTTTGCGTGAGATCATCGCCAATATGCGCAAAAAAGCGGGCGATGATTTCCCCCTGTGCGTGCGCCTGACCGTGGACGACCTTTTGCCCGGCGGCATCGACCGTGAGGAAGGCATCAGGATAGCCTCGCTGATTGCGCCGCTCGTCGACGCCCTGCAACCCTCCACCGGCACGCAGGAACGCATCTGGAACATCTCCTGCTCCTATTTCATGCCCTATGCGAACATGCTGGAAACGACGGCGGCGATCAAGAAAGTTGCCGGCGCCACGCCGGTCATCGCCATGTCCAAGCTGGGTGAGCCGCTCATGGCCGAAAAGGCATTGAGGGATGGTGCGGCGGATTTCATTTCCCTCGGCAGGCCCCTGCTCTGCGACCCGCATTGGCTGCAGAAAGCGGAACAGGAGGACTTTTCTTCCATCAGGCGTTGCATCGGCTGCCTGAACTGCTTCACCTTTAATGACAGGAAGGAGATCCAGCCGCCCCGCGTGAGCTGCACCGTCAACCCGGAACTGCTCCGCGAAGAAAGCATGGGGACAATGAAGCCGGCAACGCAGCCCAAGAACATCACCGTGGTGGGGGGCGGCCTCGCCGGCATGGAAGCCGCCCGGGTGCTTTCGGCGCGGGGCCACAAGGTCACCCTGTTTGAAAAGTCCGGGAAGCTCGGCGGCCAGTGGCGCGTGGCGTCCCATGGCGACCACAAGAATGACCAGAAAACCCTCATTCCCTGGCTTCAGCATCAATTGGAAAAGAACGGCGTCGACATCCGGCTCAATACCGAAGTCAGCCTCGCCGACCTCAAGGCGTCTCGCCCCGATGAAATCATCATCGCCACAGGCGCGCTCCCGCGCACGCTGCCCTTGCCGCGTCCGGCCAACGGCCCTGAAATCGTGCAGGGGAACGACATTATCATGGACAGGGTGACGGCGGGCAAGCGGGTGGTCGTTGTCGGCGGCCGCTATATCGGCATGGAATGCGCCGTAAAACTCGCCAAGAGCGGCAGGCATGTATCCGTGGTCGATGCCGTGGGTATCGGCAATGGGGCAAATCCCCGTATTCTCGGCATATACAGGAACCAGATGGTAGAGAATGGCGTGTATCTCTATCCCGATTCGCCCGTGCTGAGGATCATGGACTACGGCATAGACGTGGCGCATCTCAACAGCATGCTCAGCCTGCCGGCGGACACCATCGTGCTCGCCATTGGCACCAGGCCGGAAAATTCCCTTGCCAGGGAACTGGAAAAGGGCGGCATCCCCTTCCACATGGCCGGGGACTGCAAGCGCATCGGCGACGCTCTCTATGCCATGCGTGACGGTGCTGACCTCGGGCATGCGCTGTAGGGAGATGAGCGATGAAATATCCCCTCCTTTTTTCTTCCGGCTTTATCGGCAATCTTGAAGTCCCGAACCGTTTTGTCCAGACGCCAGTGCAGACACGCGGGGGCGATGCTGACGGCTTCGTCACGGAAGAACTGCTCGATTTTCACAAAGCGCGCTGCAACAACGGCAAAGGCCCGGGCCTTGTCATCGCGCAGCAGACCTTTGCGTGGCCGGCGGTAAAACTTGCGCGCGGCCTCGCGCTTTGGGATGACATCTATATTGAGAAGCTGGCCAGACTGGCTAATGCCATAAAGGCCGGAGGCTCCCGCGCCTTTTTGCAGCTGGGCGGTTCGGGTTCGCGCTTGGCGGGGATAAATCTCGCCCCTTCACCCGTCACCGGCTCATGGGACATGAAGCGCCCCGCGGAAATATCGAAGCAGCAAATGCTGGATAACATGGAACAGTACGCCCAGGCCGGGCGCAGGCTTTATGAGGCGGGTTTTGAAGGCTTTTCGCTCCATGCGGGCGCGGGCAAATATCTGGCCCAATTCGTTTCACCGTGGAGCAACCGCAGGACAGATGAATTTGGCGGCTCGGCCGCCAACCGTGTCCGCTATCTCATCATGGTCATCAATGCCATCCGGGAACAGACGCGGGCGGATTTCCCCGTTATCCTGCGCCTGCCCATGCGGGAAAGTATCGAAGGCGGCCTGGGCCTTGAGGAAGGCATCGAACAAACGGCCCTGCTCGCCGAGGCTGGTGTTAATGCCTTTATGCTCTCCATCGGCGGACAGGAAGACCTGTGGGAAGACTGCGCCTCCTATGCCATGCCGATAGAGCAGGCCATCCGCTCTCTGGAAGCCGTGCGCAAGGCATTGCCGGACATCACCATCATAGCCAACAACGGGCTCCATGCGCCTGCTCTCGCGGAGCAGCTCCTTGCCCGGGGTGTCGCCGATTTTATCGGCATCAACCGGCCCCTCATCGCAGACCAGCACTATGTGGAAAAAGTGCGGGAGGACAGGCTCGACACCATCAGATTCTGCATCCGCTGCAATAATTGCCAAACATGGGAGAGAAGGCCGCATCTTGCCGGGCGGGGCATGTGCTGCACCGTCAACCCGGCCGTGATGGTGGAGGCGGCGTTTGCCCCCAAGCGCGCCGAAGTGGCAAAGAAAGTGGTGGTCGTTGGCGGCGGCCTGGCCGGCATGTCCGCCGCGGCGACGCTTGCGGAGCGCGGGCACCGCGTCATCCTGCATGAAAAGGCCGGGCAGCTCGGGGGCCAGTGGCTCGCCGCTTCAGCGGGCCCGGAAAAGGCATCGTACAGGACGTTTACCGCGTGGCTTCTCCGCCGGCTCAAGGAGGCTGGGGTTGATATACGCCTGAGTCACGCCCCGGACCGGCCGGAAATCATGGATGCCAAGCCGGACGCCGTCATCTTGGCGACAGGGGCCACCCCCAGGCATCTCGCCGGGGTGGACATCGTTCCGGACGCCGCGTCCTCCGGCGTACACATCCTTTATGGTCTTGATGTCTTGAAGGGTGCTGAGGTGCCGGGCAAGAAGGCGGTCGTCCTGGGGGGCCGGTACATCGGTATCGAATCCGCCCTGTTGCTGGCGAGCGAGGGCCATGAGGTTTCGCTCGTTGATATGGGAGATATCGGCCAAGGGATGATCCCCCGCATACGGGGTGTCCTGTTCCGCAGGCTTGCAAAGGCCGGTGTGCGGATTTTCTCCCATACCTCGCTTTTCCGCATTACACAGCGTTGTGTCGAACTCGCGCATGGGGGCGGGGTGTTTCCTCTGGAATGCGATGCCCTCATTCTCGCCATTGGAACAGTCCCGGTAAAAACTTGGCAGGAATGTGATTTTGGAGTTCCAACCTACGCCGTAGGCGATTGCCGCAAAATAGGGGACGCTCGCGAAGCGATCGCTGAAGGAACAGCCATTGGCCTGCGAATATAATTTCTTTTCAATCAATTTTCAGGCGTACAGAAATGATTAAATTTTTAAGGAGTGAATACCTTCTCTCTGAACAATTTTATTCTGGAACTTTGGCGTTCATCCATTAATAATTTTTGACCTACATACACATATAGGGAGTGTTAGAGGACTTGGTTGACAACACTACTCCGCCGATACCTCTATGGTTGGAGCGGAGTTGAGAGGCAGCATGGTCACGTATTTAGGCGAGCTCGGACACCATCTAGGGACTGCCCGCTTCTCACAGAAGGAGCCGGAGAAGGCCATTCTGAGTCAATACTTTCAGCTTCTTTGTTGAATTTCTCCACATCCAGCTCACCTATGCGGTGGTCGAGGATGATTTTGTCCCCCTCCGCCCCATAGGCATAGTCCAGTACCCGTCGCAGGTAGGCAAGTTTTGGCGCAAGTGGATCAGACTGGAGAGGGGCGGGGGTGTGTCTCTGCATTTCCTCCTCCACATGCTTGCGGAGATACCCGGCACAGCGCAAATGCAGGGCGAGAATGGCCTCCAGA
>CAMWTD010000040.1 GCA_947177085.1 uncultured Desulfovibrio sp. | reverse complement strand
CGGGGGCGCGCCCCCGCGCGCGGCGCAGGCGCGGTTGAGAGCCGCCCACTCCTCCTCCGGGATGTGGCCGACGGCGACCATCAGCCCTTTACGAGCGGCCTTGCCGCGCTGGACCGGGTGCTTGGCAAGGGCCTTGTGCCGGGCGCGGCCATTCTGGTGGGCGGAGAACCCGGCATCGGCAAGTCCACCCTCCTGCTGCAGGTGGCGGGCTCGGTGGCGGCGCAGGGACGTCCCGTGCTCTATGCGAGCGGCGAGGAATCCCTGCCGCAGATCAAGGCCCGGGGCGAGCGCCTCGGCCTGCTGGGGCCCAAGCTGCTGGCCCTCGCCACTTCGCGCGTCGAGGACGTGGCGGAGGCGCTCGAAAGCGCGCCCGGAGGAGAGCGGCCGGCCCTTGTGGTGGTGGATTCCGTCCAGACGCTGACAAGCCTCGAGGCCGAGGGCCTGCCCGGAAACGTTGGGCAGGTGCGCGCCGTGGCCACCACCCTGCAGGAGGCCTGCCGCCGACTCGGCGTGACTCTTATCCTGGTGGGGCACGTGACCAAGGACGGGGTGCTTGCCGGCCCGCGCCTGCTTGAGCATATGGTGGATACGGTCATTTCCCTGGAGGGGGACCGACGCCAGATGTTCCGGCTCTTGCGCGTCTTCAAGAACCGCTTCGGCCCCAACGAGGAGCTGCTCGTCTTTCGCATGGGCGGCCGCGGCATGGAGCTTGTGGACGATCCCTCCACTTTTTTTCTCGGCGCGCGCGACCCGGCGCTTTCGGGCACGGCCGTGGTCATGGCCGTGGACGGGCAGCGGCCCCTTGCCGTGGAGGTGCAGGCCCTGGTCGCGCGGACATTTTTGAGCATCCCGCGCCGGGCCGCGCTCGGGTTTGACGCCAATCGCCTCCACCTTTTGCTGGCCGTACTGGAAAAACGGCTCAAGCTCAATTTCGGGCAGGTGGATATTTACGCCAAGGTGGGCGGCGGGATGCGCCTGCAGGAGCCGGGGCTGGATCTCGCCCTCGTTGCCGCCGTATTGTCCTCCTATTATGATGTGCCGCTCCCCGAGCGGGGCATTTTCTGGGGCGAGGTGGATCTCAACGGCCAGGTGCGCCCCGTGGCGGGGCAGTCCATCCGCCTAGCCCAGGCCAAAAGGCTCGGCTTTTCCCCCATCGTGCGGCCATTCGCGGGCAAGGACGAGGACGGGGCTGACATTCCCGGCGGCGTCCGCACCATTGCCGAGCTGCAACGGCGGCTCTTCAACCGCTCCTGAGTGGGGACGCGCGCATGGCCCTTGAGACGGAACGCAAATATCTCGGCGTGGATTTCGGGCGTCTGCGCCTGGCGCTGGCCGCGGCCGGCGCGGAAGACCTGGGCGCGCACTTCGAGTCCAATGTGGTGTATGACACCCCTGAACTCAGCCTCTGGGGAGCCGGGAAGCTGCTCCGCGTGCGCAGCCAGGAATGGCCCGGCCGCACTTGCCATGTACTCACGCTGAAACTGCCCGCGCCAACCGCCGGCGTGTTCAAGGCCCGGGAGGAGCGCGAGCTTCATGTGGAGAGCGCCGCCGTCATGGGCGCGGTGCTCACGGGTCTCGGTTTTGGGGCGGCCGCCCGCTATGAGAAGGTGCGCTCCGTCTGGCGGCTAGCCCAAGACGTCCCAGGGGGCGCGCCCATGCTGGTGGAACTGGACGAACTCCCCTTTGCGAGAGTGGTGGAACTGGAGGGCCCGCCCGAGGCGCTGGACGCTGTCGCGGCGTTGCTTGGCCTTGACAAACACGAAATCAGCACCAAAAGTTATCATGCGCTCCATCAGGAATGGCGGAGCGCCCAGGGGCTGCCGCCGGAACGCTCCTTCGTGTTCGGGCCCGAAGAACGACGCGCCTTGCGGCGGCGGCTCGGCCTTCCTGACGAGGCGGCCGCATGTTTCTGAAATCATGAGGGCATCCGGGAGAAGCCATGCCGTCCAACGCATCAGCCGGGGTGGATACTGAGCGCCCCACACGGCTTGAAAAAGAGGTGCGTGAACCCGCGCGCTATCGCGTCCTTCTGCATAACGACAATTACACAAGCATGGAGTTTGTGGTCGGCATCCTGAGGAGCATCTTCCACAGGACGCTGGAGGACGCCACGGCGATCATGCTTGATGTGCACCAGCACGGCATCGGCCAGTGCGGCGTCTACACGCGGGAAGTGGCGGAAACCAAGGTGGCCCTCGTGCATAAAGCGGCCCGGCAGGCGGGTTTCCCCCTCAAGTGCAGCCTTGAAAAGCTATGACCGCCAAGAACCATGAGGATAATGGCGGGTTTTGGCGGGCCTTTGGCCCGCGTGGAGTGACTATGCTGAGCAAAAGCGTACAGGATGTCCTCAGGGACGCCGTCATGGAAGTGCAGCGCCGCGGCCACGACATGCTGACCGTGGAGCACCTCCTTTTCTCGCTCACCAAGAACACCAAGGGCAGGATCATCCTCGAAGGTAGCGGCGCGGGTGTGGGCCTGCTCCGCGAGCAGCTGGAAGGCTTTTTCCGCTCCGAAATGGACTCCGCGCCGCAGCCAGGTGATTACCGCATCGCCCAGACCGAAGGCGTCCAGCGGGTGCTCGAGCGCGCGCTGGGGCATGTGCGTTCCTCCGGGCGCGCCGCCGTGGAAATGGGCGACCTGCTTATAGCCATCATGGACGAGGAAGAGAGCTACGCCCGTTACTTCCTCCACAAGCAGGGCGTCAACCGCCTCGACGTGCTCACCTTCATCTCGCACGGCATGGAGCGCGAAGGCGGGGAACGCAAGTGGGAGGAGGGCGGCAAGGGCGAAAAGGACCCGCTCGCGGAATTTACCGTGGACCTCACGGCCAAGGCCCGCGAGGGCAAGATCGACCCGCTGGTGGGCCGCGCGCAGGAGCTGGACCGCGCCATCGAGATCCTCTGCCGCCGCCGCAAGAACAATCCCCTCTTCGTGGGCGAGGCCGGCGTCGGCAAGACGGCCATGGCCGAGGGCCTTGCCCTGCGCATCGCCGAGGGCAAAGTGCCGGAGCTTTTTTCAAGGACGCGCATCTTCGCCCTCAACATGGGTCTGCTCGTGGCGGGCACGCGCTACCGGGGCGATTTCGAGGCGCGCATCAAGGGCATCGTGGAAGCCTTCAAGAACATGCCTGACGCCATCCTGTTCATTGACGAGATCCACACCCTCGTGGGCGCTGGCGAGACCTCGGGGGGCTCGCTGGATGCGGCCAACATGCTCAAGCCAGCGCTCGCCAATGGCGAGATCCGCTGCATCGGCTCCACCACCTACGAGGAATACCGCAAGCATTTCGAGAAGGATCGCGCTCTCGCACGCCGCTTCCAGCGCATCGACCTGCGCGAGCCCAGCGTGGACGAATGTTTCGCCATTCTGCAGGGGCTGGAAGGGCGCTATGCGGAGCATCACGGCGTGCGCTACACGCCTTCGGTGCTCAAGGCCATGGCCGACCTTTCGGCCAGGCATGTGCGTGACCGCCTCCTCCCGGACAAGGCCATCGACGTCATGGACGAATGCGGCGCCGCGGTGCGCCTGCGCCAGGAGGCCGAGGGCGGCGAGGGCCGCGCGGCCGTGACGCTGGCCGATGTGGAGCGTATCGTGGCCCGCATGGCGGGCGTTCCGCCGCGCACGGTCTCCGGCACGGAGCGCAGCCGCCTCGCCCACCTCGAGCGCGACCTCAAGCGCCGCGTCTTCGGCCAGGACGAGGCCATCGGGCTCACCGTGCGCGCCATCCTGCGCGCCCGCGCGGGCCTGAGCCAGGAGCGGCGTCCCGCGGGCTCCTTCCTCTTCTACGGGCCCACGGGCGTGGGCAAGACCGAAGTGGCCCGCAGCCTCGCGGAGATCCTCGGTGTGGAGTTCCTGCGCTTTGACATGAGCGAATACATGGAAAAGCACTCGGTCTCCCGGCTCATCGGCTCGCCTCCGGGCTATGTGGGCTATGACGAGGGCGGCCAGCTCACCGAGGCCGTGCGCAAGGCCCCGTATTCCGTCATCCTGCTGGATGAGGTGGAAAAAGCGCATCCCGACATCTTTAATGTGCTGCTTCAAGTCATGGATTATGGCACGCTGACGGACAATTCGGGCCGCAAGACCGATTTTTCCAATGCCATCATCATCATGACCTCCAATGCCGGAGCCTTTGAGATGTCCGGCGCGCCCATCGGCTTTGGCGAGGCCGCGCCCACCGATGCGGCGCATAAGGGCCTCAAGGCGGTGGAACGGCTCTTCGCGCCGGAATTCCGCAACCGGCTCGACGCCATGGTTCCCTTCCACAGCCTGACAGAGCCCATGATGCTCCGCATCGTGGACAAGTTCCTCGACGAGATCCGGGGAACGCTCTCCGGGCGCAAGGTGGAGCTGCGCGTTTCCGAGCCCGCGCGGCAGTGGTTGGCGAAACACGGCTTTGACCCCGCCATGGGCGCGCGGCCCCTGCGCCGCCTCCTGCGCGGCGAACTGGAGGACAAGCTGGCCACCGAGCTGCTCTTCGGCTTCCTGAAAAAGGGCGGCGCGGTGCGCCTGGGCGTGAAGGACGACAAGCTCGCCCTCACACCGGCCCCCCGGGGCCGCAAGCGGAAGGATATGGCCACGGCAGCGGCTTCCCCGGCAAAATAGCGCCAGAGGGCAGGGAAGCCATGTTGGCCCTGTTTTCCCGGCTGGCGGCGCTCTTTCCCGATCCTGCAACCGCACCGGCTGACGCGCCCCTCTGCAGGGGGGGCGACCTCGGGCCGGTGCGGTTGCTTGCTGCCTACAGCCGGGGCATCTTTCCCTGGTACGGGGCCGGCCTGCCCCTGCTCTGGTGGTCGCCGGACCCGCGTTGCGTGCTGCCGCTGGACGCTTTCCGCCTGCCGAGGAGAAGCGCCCGCAGCTTGCGGGCCTCACCCTTCACCGTGACGCTGGACGCGGCCTTCGGCCGGGTCATCAGCGCCTGCGCCGCCCCGAGACAGGGCCCAGAGCCGCCGGGAACGTGGATCACGCCCGAGATGCTGACGGCATATGAAAGGCTGCACTCTTTCGGCTATGCCCATTCCATTGAAACATGGCACGACGGCAAGCTGGTGGGCGGCCTCTATGGCGTGGCATTGGGGCGCGCCTTTTTCGGCGAGTCCATGTTCCATGTGGAGTCGGAGGCATCGCGCGCGGCCCTTGCCGCTCTTGTGGGACTGCTCAGGAGGCGCGGAGCCGCGTTGCTGGATTGCCAGCAGGCCACGCCGCACATGGAGCGCATGGGGGCGAAGCTCCTGCGGCGGGGCGAGTTTCTGCGGCAGCTTGAAGTCGCCCTTGCTCCTGAAGTGGAAGATGCGGCACGACCGCGCGACGATGCGGAACCGCGCCTCTCCCCCTGGGAGCCCTGGCGCGAGCGCTATGAGTTTTGCGGCCCCTGCGGGGACGCCTCAGCGGATGCCTGGGCAGAGAGATCATAGAAGGCGCGCGCGGCAAAGGGCAGGTCATAGCCTGGTGCGGCATCAAAGCGGATAAAGCCTGTCTGGCCGCCTTCGGGGATTTCCCCAAGGGGGCCGACGCCCAGGGGCACGGGCAGGTCCAGCGGGCAGATGACGAGCTTTTCGATCCTGTCCGCGTAGCGTTGTTCCAGCCACGCGGCGAGGGCCTCGCTTTCCTCGGCGGTAAATGCCTCCAGCAGGCAGGCGAGGGCGCGGTCTTCCGTGGCGCCTTCGAGCAGCGCCGCCGGCATGGCCGGGTCCGGCGGGCCTACCAGGCCTTGGCCGCGCAGGGCGGCGAGCTCCTCATCCGTGGCCCCGTGCCGGATGATATGCGTTTCCACATGGCGCTTGCCCCGGAAGGCCTTCAGCGTTGCGCCGAGAACATAGATCCTGTCGCAAAGGGGTTTTTCCGGCGCGTCAAGGCGCAAAATTTCCATAACGTCCCCGCGTTTTGCGGCCTTGCGGCCGATTTTTCAGGACAGCAGTGCACAGCCGGAGGGCTTCATGCACCTCAATGATGGTAATCTAAAGATCCCGGTTTTGGAAGCGGGGGCGGCCGCGCCCTTCAAGCTGCAGACCAATTACACGCCCATGGGCGACCAGCCTCAGGCCATCGCCGAGCTCGCCGCCAATATCAAGGCGGGCGTTCCCGCCCAGGTGCTCCTCGGCGTCACAGGCTCCGGCAAGACCTTCAGCATGGCCAATGTCATCGCCGCCTGCCAGCGGCCCGCGCTCGTGCTCGCGCCCAACAAGACCCTGGCCGCGCAGCTCTACAACGAGTTTCGCGAGCTCTTCCCCCACAATGCGGTGGAGTATTTCGTCAGTTATTACGACTATTACCAGCCCGAAGCCTATGTGCCCGCCTCGGACACCTATATCGAGAAAGACTCCTCCATCAACGACAATATCGACAAGCTGCGCCATGCGGCCACGCACGCGCTGCTGACGAGGCGCGACGTCATCATCGTGGCCTCCGTCTCCTGCATCTATGGCCTGGGTTCGCCGGAATACTACGCCAAGATGGTGGTTCCCGTGGAGGTGGGGCAGCACTTTTCCATGGACGACCTCATCAGCCGCCTGGTGGAAGTGCACTATGAGCGCAATGATGTGGATTTCCACCGCGGAACCTTCCGAGTTCGCGGCGACGCGCTGGAGATCATCCCCGCCTACCACCACGAGCGGGCGCTCAGGGTGGAATATTTTGGCGACGAGATCGAGTCCCTGCGCGAAATCGACCCCCTCACCGGCGAGACGCTCGCCGAGATCGGCAAGACCGTGCTCTATCCCGCCAGCCACTTCGTTTCCGCGCAGGACAATCTCCACCGCGCCGCCACCGACATCCGCACGGAGCTCGCGGACCGCCTTGCCTGGTTCCAGTCCCAAGGAAAGCTTGTGGAGGCGCAACGGCTCGAGCAGCGCACCCAGCTTGACCTCGAGATGTTGCAGGAGCTCGGCTACTGCAACGGCATCGAGAACTACACGCGCCACCTCGACGGGCGCAAGCCCGGCGAGCCCCCCTCCTGCCTGCTCAACTACTTTCCGAAGGATTTCCTGCTCTTTGTGGACGAGTCGCACATCACCATTCCGCAGGTGGGGGGCATGTTCAAGGGCGACCGCTCCCGCAAGCAGACCCTGGTGGACTACGGCTTCCGGCTGCCCTCGGCCCTGGACAACCGGCCCCTGCAATTTGACGAGTTCACCGGGCTGCTCAACCAGGTGGTCTATGTGTCGGCCACGCCGGGCCGTTATGAGCTCGACCAGGCGCAGGGCGTGGTGGCCGAGCAGATCATCCGGCCCACGGGCCTTGTGGACCCGGAGGTGGAGGTGCGCCCGGTCAAGGGCCAGATGGAAGACCTGCTCGCCGAATGCCGCGCCCGCGTCTCCGCCGGGGAGCGCGTGCTCGTGACCACGCTCACCAAGCGCATGGCCGAGGACCTCACAGAATATTGCTGCAACATGGGCGTGCGCGCCCGCTACCTCCATTCGGACATCGACACGCTGGAGCGCCTCCAGATCATCAGGTCCCTGCGGCTCGGCGAATTTGACGTGCTCGTGGGCATCAACCTTTTGCGGGAGGGCCTGGACATCCCCGAAGTTTCGCTGGTCTGCATCCTGGATGCGGACAAGGAGGGCTTCCTGCGCTCCACCGGTTCCCTCATCCAGACTTTCGGCCGAGCCGCCCGCAACGCGCAGGGCAAGGTCATCCTCTATGCGGACACTGTGACGCCCTCCATGCGCGCCGCCATGGACGAGACCCTGCGCCGACGCACCAAGCAGACGGCCTTCAACGAGGAGCACGGCATCACGCCCCGGAGCACCACGAAAAGCCTTGAATCGCCGCTGGACTCGCTGTATGTGGAAAACGAGCCCGGCAAGCCCAGGAGCCGCGGCCGCGGCAAGGCCAAGCCCAAGGACGACGACGTGCCGCTCACCGCCGAAGGCGTGGCCAGCCTCGTCCAGAAGCTGGAAAAGGAAATGCGCCAGGCCGCCAAGGACCTTGAATTTGAACATGCCGCCGAGCTCAGGGACCGCATCCGCGCCCTGCGGACGCGGCTTATCGCCCTTCCCGAATAAAAAGGCATTCGTCCATGACGGCAGACTCCCCGGAACACAGGCCCGGACCTCATGCCCCCGAAAAAGGGGACGCACAGCCCCCCGAACCCGTCCTTAAGCGCGCGCGCTTCCTTGCGTCGGAACTGGCGCGTCATAATCATCTCTATCATACGCTCGATGCGCCGGAAATCAGCGACGACGCCTATGACGCGCTCTATAATGAGCTTGCGGAGCTGGAGCGACGCTGGCCCGGCATCGCCGGGGGCGAGTCGCCCACCACGAAGGTGGGCGGCAAATTGCTGGAGGGTCTTGCCAAGGAGCGCCACCGGCATCGCATGTACGGCCTTGACAATGTTTTTTCCGCGGCGGAGTGGAGCGACTTTGCCGAGCGGATGCGGCGCGCCTGGGACGAGGCCGTGAATGGCCCGCTGCCCCTGGATTTCTGGTGCGACCCCAAGCTCGACGGGCTCGCGGTGGAACTGGTGTATGAGGAGGGCAGGCTTGTCCGCGCGCTCACCCGGGGGGATGGCGAGACGGGCGAGGTGGTCACCGAGGCCGTGCGCACCATGGCGAGCGTGCCGCAGACGCTGGCGGCCGATGGCCTTCCGCCGGCGCTTCTGGAGGTGCGGGGCGAAGCCGTCATGTTCCGCGAGGATTTTGCCAGGCTCAATGAAAGGCAGGAGGCCCTGGGCCTCAAGACCTTCGCCAATCCGCGCAATGCCGCCGCCGGCAGCCTGCGCCAGCTTGATCTTTCCGTCACCGAATCGCGGCCGCTCCGCTTTCTCGCCTACAGCCTGGGCGCGGCGGAGTGGGGGGCCTGTCCGCCGTGCCTGACGCAAAGCGAGCTCATGGCCAGGCTCAGCGCCTGGCGCTTTCTTACCCCGCCGGACGGCCGCCTTTGCGCTGGCGTCGCTCAGGTGATGGACTATGCGGAATGGGTGCGCGCCCACCGCACCGACTTCCCCATGGAGATTGACGGGGCCGTGGCCAAGCTGGACCTGCTGGAGGCCCAGCGCGTGCTCGGCTTCACGGCCCGCGCGCCGCGCTTTGCCGTGGCCTTCAAGTTCCCGGCCATCCAGGCGCAGACAAAATTGCTCGCCATCGAGATACAGGTGGGCAGGACAGGCGCGCTCACCCCTGTTGCCATATTGGAGCCCGTGGCCGTGGGCGGGGTGATGGTCTCCCGCGCCACCCTGCACAACGAGGACGAGATCCACGCCCGTGACGTGCGCGTGGGGGATACGGTCATCGTGCAGCGCGCAGGGGACGTCATCCCCGAAGTGGTTGGGCCTGTCCTTGACAAGCGGCCGACCGGCACGGAGCCCTTCCATTTTCCCCATGAGTGCCCGGCCTGCGGTGAGCCCGTGCACCGCGAGCCCGACGAAGCGGCGTGGCGCTGCGACAATCTCGCCTGTCCGGCGCGTAGGCTGCGGGCCATCACGCACTTTGTCTCCAAGGCCGGGCTGGACATCCAGGGCGTGGGCGAAAAGTGGGTGGAACAACTGGTGCAGGCTGGGCGCGTGCAGTCCCCGGCGGACCTCTTTACGCTGAGCGAGGCTGATTTGCTCGGTTTTGAACGCATGGGCGAGACACTGGCGCGTAAATTCCTCGCCGCGCTGGAAACGGCGCGGACCACGGCCAGCCTTGCGCGCCTCATCTGCGCGCTCGGCATCCGTCATGTGGGCGAGCAGACGGCGCGTATGCTGGCCACGCGCTTCCGGGACCTGGACGAACTCTCGGCCGCTTCGACCGACGCCCTCCTGGAACTCCCCGATGTGGGTCCTGAAGTGGCTGCGTCCATCAGGTATTTCTTTGAGACGCCCGCCAACCGCATCGTCCTCGAGCGCCTGCGCGGGCTGGGGCTCTGGCCCATATCGTCGGGGGCTGCCCTTGCGGAACCTGCCGCCAAAAAAGAAACGCCTCTGGACGGCAAGACCATCCTGTTCACCGGGACCATCTTCCTGCCGCGGGGGAGGGCCCAGGCGCTCGCCGAAGCCGCCGGGGCCATACCCGTAAGCTCGGTGAGCAAGAAGCTCGACTACCTCGTGGCCGGGGAGAAACCCGGCAGCAAGCTCGCCAAGGCGGTGGCCCTTGGCGTCCCCGTGCTCGACGGCGAGGGCTTCCGACGCCTTTTGTCCGAATCCGGCGTGAAGATCCCGGATGAAGAGTTTAAAGAATAACATGAAATATTAAAAAATTTTTCAAGGAGTTCGCAGGGCTATGCAGGAAAAGACGCGCATCATCATTGTCGGGGCCGCCGGGCGCATGGGCAGGACCATCCGCCGCCTTGCCGAAGAGGAAGGCGGCTTCGTCATCGCCGGCCTCGTGGACCGCGAAGAGAGCCTCGGCGCTGTGCAGCCCGGCATGATACCCGCAGCCGCGAGCCTCGAGGCCCTCGGGGCACACGCTGCCGGGGCCGTGGCCATCGACTTCACCGCGCCAGAAGCGAGCATGGCGACGGCGCGCATGGCCGCGGCCGCCCATGTGCCGCTCGTCATCGGAACCACGGGCTTCAGCGAGGCGCAGAAGGCGGAGCTGCGCGAGCTCGCCCAAAAGACGCCGCTTTTCTGGTCCGCCAACATGAGCGTGGGCGTCAACGTGCTCATGCGGCTCTTGCCGGAACTGGCCCGTGCGCTCGGGCCGGCCTATGACATGGAAATGGTGGAGATTCACCACGGTCGCAAGAAGGACGCCCCCAGCGGCACGGCCCTGGCGCTCGGCGAAAAGCTGGCCGAAGCCCGCGGCTGGGAGCTCGAAAAGGTGCGCTGTTCTGGGAGGGACGGCATCATAGGCGCGCGCCCGCAGGAGGAAATAGGCATCCAGGCCTTGCGGGGCGGCGATGTGGTGGGCGTGCATACCATCTATTTTCTCGGGCCCGGCGAGCGTATCGAGGTGACGCATGAGGCCCATTCGCGCGAAAATTTCGCCGGCGGGGCCCTCCGCGCCGCCCGCTGGCTCGCGGGCCGCAGGGCGGGCAAGCTCTATTCCATGCAAGACACCTTTGAAACCGCCGGCAATGAGCAGCCCTAAGCCCCGCGCCAGGCAGGATCCCACCTTCGGGGAGGAAGTGCTCGCCTTCAATGCGGGGCTGCACTTTGACGCGCCGCTGCCGCCCGGAATCGAGGTCATGAACCCCTTTCTTGGCAGCCCCTGCGCCCTGGCGGCCTCGGCGAGCTTTTACCGCAAGTACTATGCCGACCATCGGGAGCGGCACATCATCCTCGGCATCAATCCCGGCCGTTTCGGCGCTGGTCTCACGGGCGTGCCTTTCACCGACCCCAAGCGCCTGGCGGATGCCTGCGGCATCCGCATTTCCGCCTGCGCCCCGGCGCACGAGCCCTCCAGCGTGTTCGTCTATGAGGTCATCGCCGCCATGGGAGGCCCGGAAGCCTTTTACCGCCACTGGTATATCAATTCCATCTGCCCGCTGGGCTTTGTGCGCGTGGATGCCAATGGCCGGAAGAAGAATTACAACTATTACGACGACCGCCGCCTGGAGGAGGCGGCCATGCCTTTCATGGTGGAATGCCTGCGCCGCCAGCTTGCCTTCGGCATCCGCCGGGACGTGTGCTTTTGCCTCGGCACGGGCAAGAACGCGGCCTTCATCGAGCGCCTCAACGCAAAGCACGGCTTCTTCGGCCGCGTGATCGCGCTGGAGCATCCCCGCTATGTCATGCAGTACAAGAGCAAGGAAAAGGACGCCTACATACGTAAATATGTCACGCTGCTTACGGCGGCCGCGACGGATGGCCCGGCGGCCTGAAGCGGAGAGGAGTGGGAAAAATGGATGAGCTGGTCTTTCTTGGCATTTGCGGCAGCCTCAGGCGCGCTTCGCGCAACATGGGCCTTTTGCGCAAGGCGCGGGAACTAATGCCCGCGGGCAGCCGCCTGGAGATAGCGGATATCCACGATCTGCCTTTCTACAATGAGGACAATGCCAAGCCCGAGAGCGTGCGGAAGCTGGTGGCCGCGGCGGAAAAGGCCGATGGCTTTCTCTTCGCCTCGCCTGAGTACAATTATTCGCTGGCCCCCGCGCTGAAAAACGCGCTGGACTGGCTCTCGCGCGAGCCGGGGCTCAAGCCCTTCGCCGGCAAGCCCGCGGCCATTGTGGGCGCGGGCGGCGGCATGGGAACCTGCCGCAGCCAGGCCCACCTGCGCCAGGTCTGCGTCTATCTGGATCTCCACCTCATCAACAAGCCCGAGTTCTTCTCCAACGCCTTTTCCCCGGCCTATGACGCGGCGGGCGACCTCGTGGATGCCGAGCTTGCGAAAAGGCTGGCGGAACTCCTTAAGGCCCTGGTGGACTGGGCCCGCGTGCTGAAAAAAGGCCGCGCTTCAGCCT
>CAMWTD010000039.1 GCA_947177085.1 uncultured Desulfovibrio sp. | reverse complement strand
CCCGCTGGCTCGCGAGCCCGGAGACCGAGGCCGAGCGCTTCGAGCTTTTGCGGGCAGCGCGGAAAGTAAAACTGGCCGACTATGACGTGGCTGTGGCCGAATTACGACGCAAGGAACGCGCGGGCGCGGACGTGACGGCACAACTTGCCGCATGGGACGCCTATGCCGAGGCCCTCTGCGAGCTGCCCGCGCAGGAGGGAGCGCCCTTTGACGGCGGCGGAGAGCTGACGCCGTGGCCGGATGCGCCCGCTGTTGCCAAGGCGCAGGAGGCCTAGGGTGCGCGTCGTCTTCCGCAATTTTACGGGCGGGGAGGTCACGCCCACGCTCTCGGCCCGCTATGACCTGAAAAAGGCCGGGACCTTTTTGCAGTGCTGCCGCAACTTCATCCCCAACCTGCATGGCGACATCGAGCGCAGGCCGGGGATGCGCTTTGTGGCCCAACTGGACGGGCCGGCTGTGCTTTTGCCCTTCCAGTTCAATACCGAGCCGGAAAACACCTATGTCCTCATATTCAGCGCCGGGCGCATCCGCGTGGCGTCGCCTTCCGGCATCGTGGCCGGGGTCGAGCTCGCAAGCCCCTATGCGCTCGCTCATGTCTACGGGCTCTCCATCGCGCAGGTGGGCGACGTGGTCTATCTCGCGCACAAGAACTACGCGCTCAGGAAGATCACGCGCTCCGGCACGGCCCCCAATTATCAGTGGAGCATCAGGGAAGTGGCCCTCAATCACAGCATCGCCGCGCCCACGGGCCTTGCCGTCTCCTGGAAGGGGGAGAAGGAGGACAGCGACACCTATACGCTCAACTACG
The DNA here is from genome assembly GCA_947177085.1 of uncultured Desulfovibrio sp. GTDB lineage: Bacteria > Desulfobacterota > Desulfovibrionia > Desulfovibrionales > Desulfovibrionaceae > Desulfovibrio. The sequence goes on along the minus strand of CAMWTD010000039.1, from coordinate 11,781 downwards.
TCGTCACGGCGCTGGACGCCGACGGCGTGGAATCCCTGCCCTCGGCGGTGAAGGGCGTCACGGGCAAGTTCCCCACTGACTGGGTGGTGGGCAATTCGGTGAGCCTTTCCTGGACTGCCGTGGCCGGAGCCGTGGAATACAACGTGTACCGGGAGAGCGCGGGCTATTACGGCTTCATCGGCGTGGCGCGGAAGACGAGCTTCAGCGACCAGAACTATGAGGCCGACACTTCCCTCACGCCCAAGGAAGACTGGAACCCCTTCACGGGCGGCAATCACCCGGCGACGGTAGCTTTCCACCAGCAGCGCATGGTGCTCGGGGGCACGAAGAATGACCCGGCCTCGTTTTTCATGAGCCGCACCGGGGATTATGAGAACTTCCGCAAGTCCCGTCCGCTCCAGGACGACGCCCCCGTGGAGTACATGCTGGCCTCGGGCAGCATCGACGAAATCAAGTGGATAGCCAGCTTCGGCGACCTGCTCATCGGCACGTCCGGCGCGGAATACAAGGCGACCTCCTCCGGCGCGGCCATCACGCCCAAGGATGTGCAGATTTCCGTGCAGTCCTATTGGGGCAGTTCCGCGCTCGCGCCCATGATCATCGGGCAGTCGGTCATGCACTGCCAGCGCTCGGGCTCGCATGTGCGGGACCTCTTTTATTCGTGGGAGTCGGACGGCTATGCCGGCAACGACCTCTCCCTGCTCGCGCCGCAGCTCGTGGAGGGGTGCGGCATCCGGCAATGGTGCTTCCAGCAGTCCCCGGGCTCCAATATCTGGGCCGTGCGCGAGGACGGCGTCCTGCTCTCTCTCACCTACATGAAGGAGCAGAATGTCTATGGCTGGTCGCGCCATGTGACCAGGGGCAAGGTGCTTTCCGCCGCGGCCATCTCCGGGGCCGAGGGGGACGTGGTGCTGCTGGTGGTTGAGCGTGAGGTGGCGGGCGAAGCTGCGTATTTTCTCGAGATGCTGAGTCCGCGCTTTGCGGAGGCGGCGGCCATCGAGGACGCCTTCTTTGTGGATTGCGGCAGGACCCTCGAAAGCGCCCGGCCCGTGGAGGAGTTCGCCGGGCTCGGGCATCTGGAAGGCTGTGACGTGGTGGCGCTGGCGGACGGCAGCCCGGTGGAGGGGCTGAAAGTCTCTGACGGCAAAATCGTGCTGCCCTTTGCCGCGCGCAAGGTACAGGCCGGGCTGAACTATGTTTCCGCCCTGGCTCCCATGCCGCTGGAAACGGATACCCAGGCGGGCTCGACGCTGGGCAAGCGGCGCGCCTACGGCAAATGCAGCTTGCGGCTTTTCCGCAGCGTGGGCGGCCGGTATGCGGCCAGCCGGGCGGGCGACCTTTTCAACGCCGATGCCTGGCAGGGGCTCGAAGCCTATGACCTGCCCTTTGGGCCGGCCGTCTGGGGCGAGGCCTGCCAGCCCTTCAGCGGGGATGTGGAGATCACGCTGCCCTCCGGGCAGGACGCGGATGCCACGGTCTGGATCATCCAGGACAGGCCCGTACCCTTCCGGCTGGTGGCCCTCATGGCGGATGTGGACTTTGGCGAGAACTGAGCGGGGGAGGCACTATGGCAATGAGCGCGGCGGCGGTCACGGCAATCAGCCTGGCGAGTACGGCCCTGAGCACGGGCATGGGCGTCTATCAGGCCATCGGCCAGAGCAAGGCGCAACAGGCGCAGATGGAGGCGCAGTCCAAGCAGGCGAAATACCAGGCGGACATTGCGCGCCAGAACCAGCAGCTCGCCGAGGAGCAGGCCAGCGCCCAGCGCCGCGAGGGCTATGAAAACATGACCGCCAAAAGGCAGGAGACTGCGCGGCTCATCGGCAGGCAGCGCGCGGCCATGGGCGCGTCCGGCGCCAGCGTGGATGTGGGCAGCAACCTTGACTTGCAGGCGGACACGGCGGCGCAGGGCGAGATGGACGCCATCAGCCTCTACCACAAGGGGCAGGACGCGGGCTACCAGACGCAGCTCCAGGGCTGGAACTTCGGGCAGGAGGCGGCAGGGCACGAGGCCAGCGCCGCGGCCTATGCCTCGGCGGCGGACAAGGCCGGGAGCAATGGCTGGATGAACGCGGCGGGCACGGCCCTTGGCGGCATCGCGGCCATGGGGAGCACCTGGGGAAAGTACCAGTCGAGCCAGGACAGCTACACCACGCTCTGGGACAAGGTGACGCCCGAGACGCTCACCATGCGCCACCCCTCGGGCAAGACCGCCACCATCAGGACACGCTAGGGAGGGCGGCATGGCAGGCGTCTATGGCAACATGATGATCCCGCTCAAGCCTCGCGGCGGGGCGCTCCCGGAATATCAGGGGAGCGGCGCGCCCTATGTGCCCGGCTCCGGCATGGGCGGGCGGCTTTCCGGCGAGGGCGCGAGGGTGGCAGCCGCTGCCGTCAAGGTGGCGGCGCAGGCCGACGCGGACCGGGGCGCGGCCGTGGCCGGGCTTGCGAAGGCGGCGGACCACGCCGTGCAGGTGGGCCTCAAGGCCTATGGCGACTATGAATCCGCGGTGGCGCAAAATGCCTTCAATCACTACCAGCAGGAGGAAATGCGCCTTAGGGCCGAGCTCAATACGCTGGAGGGCAAGAACGCCCTCGGCGAGGAAGGCGTGGAAGCCCGGCTCGCCCGCTGGCGCGCCGACGCCCGGGAGCGCCTCGGCGCTAAGCTCGGCGACATCGGCCACCGCATGTTCAGCCGCGCGGCCGACAAGCTGGACGCCCAGAGCGACGCCTGGGCCGTGGGCAAGGTCAACAAGGAGAACATCGCCTTCCAGAACACGGTGAGCGAGGGCAGCATCCTCAACGCCCGCAACCTCGCCCTGGAGAATCCGGGGGACGAGGCGGCGCTCGCCAATGCCGTGGGCATCATCAAGGCGGAATACGAGCGCATGGGGGCACGCAGCGGCTGGGACGAGGGCTTCCGCGACGCCAAGTTCGCCGAGGTGCGCGGGAAGCTGGCTTTTGACCGGGCCAGCGCACTCATCGCTGCCGGGGACCTGGATGCCGCGGAACGGGCCATCGGGGGCGGAACAGCCAGCGCGCCGGGCAGTCTCTCAGAGCGCAACTTGGCAGCCTACAACTTCGGCAATGTCAAGAACACCAAGGGCAATTTTGTTGCCTATGCGTCGCGCCAAGACGGCCTCATGGGGCTTGGCGAGCGCCCTTTGCGCTACGCCAATGCGCCGGAAAAAGGCTGGCATGCTGAATCCCTGCTGGACATGGTGAAGATCTACGCGCCCAAGGGTGACGGAGCCAATGACCCGGAAAAGTATGCTGCCTTTCTTGGCAGTAAACTGGGCATTGACCCGAAGGCAAAAATTGACTTCCGCGACCCGAAAATTCTTGCCGGCCTCATAAAATGGATGCCCGTTATGGAACATGGCGCGCAGCGGGTAAATATATCGGTAGATGAAGCCATGCAGGCAGCGAAGGCTCTGCTGGCAGGGGAAAAACCGAACATCGTGGGCGAAGCGGCAAAGAAAGGTGAAGGCACCGTTCAGGCAAGTGGTGCATCCACGTTGCTCTCCCCTGCGCAACGGGCGCAACTCCAGAAGCAGCTTGATACCATGCAGAAGAAGCAGGCCGTGGACGGATTCCTCTCCTCCACCACGAACATGCCAGTTTCTGAGCGGCTCACTGCATGGGAAACCATGTACGGCAACAACCCCAGCAAGCGCGATGTCTATGACGCCGGGCGGCAGGCTATTTTGCATGATGCCAACGCAAGAGAGACGGTACGCAATCAGATGCGGCGCGAAAAACTGCGTGCCCGGTGTAAAGAAATGGAAGAGGCTGCCAAGCTGCCGCCAGAGCAAAGCTACCAGAGGATGCGGGAAATTGGGGATAGCCTGGATTTGGAAGACCGCCCCGAGTTCTACCGAATCGCCGACAACCTCCGCAATCCCGGACGCCATGATGACAAGCTGGCCGTCCTGGATGTCAGTGAACGCCTTGAAGCTGGCGAGGAGTTTGACATCCGTGCGGAGTACGGCTCACGCCTCACGCCCGCAACGGTGAGGAAATTCGAGAGCAAGTCCTACAAGGAGGCGCTGCCCTCCATCATGACCACTTTTGATGCCAAGGCCGATGAATGGCTTGGCGTGGATGAGAACAAGGAATTTGCCAAAAAATTTGGCGCAGGCTCGCGGAGTGCCCTGAAGGCGCTCTTCCTCTCGCAGACGGATGCGGACGAAAAGAAGGATGCTCCGCGTTTGCGTCGGGAACTCGAGGAGTTCTTCAAGAATATCGCTTTGGTAAATCCTGGTCTTCTCTACAACAGCGATGTGGAGACGGCACAAGGGCTCGTGCCCCGCGTGCTGGACAGACACCCTGACATACGACCGAAGCAGGGTACGCCCGAGTACGGCAACGTCATTGATGCCCTGAAAGCCGCCAATATCCGGCCCAAGGGGGCGTGGGGAAGTTATACGGATAAGCAGCTCGCCATTGGCTACCAGTCTCTGCTGGGACAGAAGAAGGGGGGCGCGCAACAATGAGCCAGAACCTCGACATCGACGCCTTCCGCAAGGCCTATTATGCCGGAATGGAGGCACAGGAAGAATCCGGCATCAAGCAAAATCTGGAGCGGCTGGCAGGCATGGCCGGCTATGTTCCGCCCGACGTGCAGGACGCCCCGGAATCGGCGCCGAGCCCACAGCAGGCTGACGCGGACAGTGTTACCCCGGATGCCGTGACGGACATGGGCGACATTGAACTTCTTGACCTTGGGGCTGCGGATGATGCGCAGGCTCCCGGTCTGGCGCTCCCCGCCGAGAAGGTGGCCGACGTCTTTGCTGAGTGGAAAACCCCTATCGAGGGCCGCGCGGATTTTGAGGCGGAAACGCTGCCCTCCACTTTGCACGCCCTGCACAACAGCCTCAACACCAGCGCTTTTGAGCTAAAAGACCTCGCGGACCAGGCCGGGCTCTCCTACAGCGTGGTCGATGCGGACGCTGCCTTCGCGCGGAAGAAGATTGCATCTGACCGCTACGCTGAATCCTTGCAGGGCTTCATGGAGAATATGAGCCAGATGCCCGCCACGGCATCGTTTCTGCGTCAGCTCGACCCCGTGGAGCAGCTCGCCCTCACCAGCGACGTGGCGCTGGCCGCATTGGAGAAGGACCTCCGTGCCAGCGAGCGCGGCTTTTTTGAGAGCGGCTATATCGGTGCGGCGCGCAATGCCTGGGCATACGGCATGATGGCGCGGGAGCTGGGCGAGCTCGGCGTCAAGTGGATGGACGGGAGCATCACTGACGCAGAACGGGCGCGCCTTGACGTGCTGCAAAAGACGCTGGCTTATGGGCATGAGCAGCGCAAAAATCAGGCCCTTCTTGAGCGCATGGTGCGCGGCACGGTGGAGTCCGTGGGCGTGCCCCTCTACGGCGGCTTGGAAGGCTCGGTGGAATTTCTCGGGCGCTACGGCAAGGAGGGGCTTGCTGGCGGCGCCATGTTCGGCGCGGGCTTCGGCTCGGCCGCTGGCGGCGTGGGGGCTGTTCCGGGCGCAATAGCTGGCGGACTCACCGGGCTCGGAGCCGTCGCGCAAGCGGGCTTTGTCAATGACATGATGCGCCAGGAAGGCGCGCAGACCTTCCTCACCCTCATGGACAAGGGAGTGCCGGAAGAGCTGGCTCGCGTGCTCGCCATCGGCGCCGGGGCTGCCAAGGGCGCGCTGGAATATGTGGGCCTGAAGCAGCTTGGCAAGGTCTTTCCCGGCGCGGAGCGCTTTCTCACGCGCGAGGCGGCGAATGCGGCCCTCGCCGCCATCAAGAAAAATCCCTCCCTTGCGGCCGCCGTGGGCGAAGGGGCGCTGGCCTTCCTGCGCGGCGTCACGGGCGAGACGGCAACGGAAGTCCTGCAGGAGGGCGTGGACATTGCCGCCGAGGAAGCGGGGCGCAGGCTTTCCGGCATCAATGAGGCCGCGCCCACGGCCGGGGAAATCGTCAGCCGCCTCGCGGAAACCACTGTGCAGACCGTGGAGAGCACGGCCCTCCTCGCTGGCTTCGGGGGCATCAATCGCGGCGTCTATCAGCACAGGCGCGCCCTGAAGCTGGAGGATTTGCAGGAGACGCAAGAGAGGACGCTGGACACGGTTGCCGAGGCTGTCCAGCACTCCCCGGTCATGAAGGATATGCCCGGCACGGGCGAGGCCCTGCTGGAGCACCTCGCCGAGGGGGGCGTGCTGCCGAAGCAGGTGTTCATCCGGCCCGAAGCGGTGCAGCAGACCTTTTTCCAGACGGAGGACCCGGAGTGCATGGCGGCCGCGGCGGACATGGGCATCACGCCCGAGAGCCTTGAGGAAAACCTCACCCTGGGCACGGACGTGGCCGTGGACATGGCCAAGGCCAGCGCGCACATCCTGAAGGACGCGGAGCTCTATGCGGCCCTCAAGCCGGATATGCGCCTTGCGCCGGATATGCTGACGGACGCCGAGGTGGAGGACCTCGCGGCCATGAGCGCGGACGCGCAGGCACGGCTCGACTACCTCAACGACATCCTTGCCCCGCTCTCCGAGGAGGCGGAGGCGGCGGAAAACCGCTACCAGCAGCGCATGGAGATCGCCGAGCCCTACATGGAGCAGTGGCGCGCGGCCGGATATACCGAGAACCAGGCCGAGGCCTTCGGGTTGGTGCTGGCGGCCAATGCCGAGCGCATGGCCCCGCTCTTTGGCAAGACCTCGCAGGAATATCTCGAGGAGCGGCTTGCCGGGTATTTCCGCATGACGCAGGAGGAATTTGAGAACCTGCACGAGGGCGGCCTCGACGCCCTGTTTGAAAACAGGGAGACCGCGGCCCTGTTGCAGGAAATGGGCATCAGGCGCGGCATGAGCCACAATGCGCGGCGGCGCGCCCTTCAGCCGGAATTTGCCTACGTCTATGGCAAGGTGAGCCCCGAGAGCGTCCAGAACCTCTACGGCATGGCGCGGTTCAATGAATTGCGCCGCCAGTTCGGGCCCGGCTTCTTCGCCAAAAAGGGCGAGGGCGTCCACATCGACGTGCTGGCCCACGGCTTCATGAGCGAAGAGCGCGGGGCCTATGACCAGAATCGCGACAGCGTTGATGTGGACGAGTTCGCGGAAAAGGTGTTCATGCCGCATGATGAATTTGAAGGCGGCATCGGCTCGCTGCTCCGGGGGCAGACATATTACCAGACGCGCACCTACCCCAACAACGGCGCGGAAATCGGCGCGGTCTCCCCGCTCATCGCCAAGGCGCTCCACCTGCAAAAGCCGGGTGAAATCGTGCTGGACGACGTAGGGCGGGAGCATATCGAGAAGCGGCACGGCAAGGAGATTCGCCAGCTTGGCTTTGAGAACGCGCAGGAGTTCGTGTCGTTTGTGCTGGAGAATCTGGACGCCGTTTATGACGTGGACGGCAACGGGCGGAAGTATGACTTCGTTTCGCGTGCACGCTCGCCGCAAGGGCGGGTGATGCTCCGCTTGGAGTTTGCGCCGGAGGGTGATTACTACGCCGTCGCAACGGCTGGCCCGGTGCGGCCGGAATATTATGCAAAGAAAAAACCGCTTTGGGAAAGGGCGCAGTCCAGTCATTCCGCAAGCGGAACCCCTGACGCTATCTCGGGCCAAAGCGGTGTCGGGGAAAATATAATCTCGCGGCAGCGGGATGGCAAGGACGGCATCCTGCATCAGAACAAAAAAACCATCGAGGTAAGCAGCGCCGCGCTGGGCGTGCCTGAGGGCTCCAGCATCCGGGACTACATCAAGGCGGCCAAGAAATACCATGACCAGCTTCTGCATGAGAGCCGGAATGGCAAGCCGGTCATTCAGCCGGAGCTTGGCAAGCCAGTGAGGTTTTCCAGCAAAGGCTGGAAGAAAAATGTTAATGCCGGGGCCGACCCTCGTAAATGGCAACTGTTCCCATTTTTGCGGGAGATTATTGAAAGTTCAAGGCTGGTATCAAGTGAAAGGACCACGGGCAGGACTGATGAATTTGTAAAAACTCACTGGCTTGAAAATGATGTTATTCTTGACGGGAAGCCCTTACATGTTGGTATCAGGCTGCTGGAAGATGCAAATGGAAACCTGTTCTATAATTTATGGTCGGATGCCGGAAGTGCAAAAGAGAAAAACTCCTCACAGCTTGAAACCAAGCACCAAAGCCTGGGCCGTGAAGAGTTTTTCCAGGACGAAGTTTCGTCCGGTGAAAACACTATAACTCCCGATGCCGATGGCGTCAACCTCCATATCTTTGAAAGCCGCGCCACAGGCCGTGCGCAGGGCGCTATCCGCCCCTTGGAGGACGGCCGCTATGTGGTCGGCCTGTTCAAGCGAAAGAACGCCTCCACCGTGCTGCATGAGACCGCGCACTTCTGGCTGGAGGAACTGCGCCGGGCAGCGGAACTTGAGACCGCGCCGGAATGGGTGCGCGAGGCGTGGGCCAAGCTGGAAAAGGCCTACGGCTTCGAGGGCGCGGGGCTCACGCCGGAGAAATGGCGCGAGGTGCAGGAGCGCTTTGCCCGCGAGTTTGAGGCCTATGCCCGCGACGGCAACGCCCCTTCATGGGAATTGCAGACCGCCTTCAGCCGCTTCCGCAACTGGCTTGCCGACATCTACCGCAGCATCAAGGCAATCCTCGGCGTGCATGAGGTGAGCCCCGAGGTGCGGGAAGTCTTTGACGCCCTGCTGGCGACGGAGGAGGAAATCGAGCAATCGCGCCGCGCTGTGGAGCGGGGCTCGGTTATGGAGCGCCTGGGCGGGGAGGTGGCCCCGGAACTGCGGGACAAGTACGCCCGCGCCGTGCAAAAGGCGCATGAGAACGCCTCGGCCGTCATTGCCAACCGCCGCCTGGTGGACAGGCGCAAGGCCGAGCGGGACTTCCGCGAAAAGGCGACGGCCGCCATTGACGGGAGCGAGACCTACAAGCTCATTGCCCGCTTGCGCGAGGAGGGCATCCCCTTTGACGCGCTCAAGGGCACTATCTCCGAGGACCTGGCCTACCGCCTGCGCGAGAAGTGGCGCGGGGCCCGCGGCGAGGGGCGAGCGCTCATCCGCAAGGGCGGCACGCTGGACATCCTCGACGTGGCCGCGCAGTTCAATGAGGACACGGCGCAGGGGCTCGCTTCCGTCCTGCTGGACACGCCCACGCGGCGAGAGGCCATCGACGCGCAGGTGGAGGCCCAGCTTGCCGAATGGGACGCGGCCTATGACGCCGAGGTGGAATATTCCAGCGCCTACGACGAGGTGCTGGCGCTGGAAATGGAGGCGCTGACGGGCGAGAGGCAGGTGAGCCCGGCCGGGCTTCGGCGGCAACTGGACGAGCGCACGGACGCCCGCAAGATGAGCCAGGTGGATGCCGAATATCAGGCGCTCAAGGCGCGCCTGCGCTCCGAGGAGCGTTCCACGCGGCGCGCGGCCCGCGAGGCGCGACAGGAGAGCAATGCCGCGTGGCGGGAGCGCATGGCGGAACTGAAAGAAAAGGAGCGCCTGCGCCGGGCGGCCCTCGGGGCGGCCTACCGCGCCCGGCTGGAACGCGACGCCATTGTGCGCCAGCTTCGGAAAGTGGGCGACAGCAAGACCATCCCCTACGACTATATGTGCCAGATTCGGCGGCTGCTCGGGCGCTTTGACGGGCTGGGCACGCCCGGCCAGCGGCTGGATCCGGAGACGCTGCGCGGGCTCCCCACCTTGCAGGAATTCGTGGCCGGAATCACCGGGCCATTCGGCGAAAGCGTCACCGCGCCCGAGTGGCTGCTGGGCGACAAGGCCGGGCGCTTCTCCGACCTCTCCCTTGAGGAAATGCGCGAGGTGAAGCGCCTCATCATGGAGATCGCCCATGCCGGGCGCACGGAAGGCAGGATGCTCGCCGATGCGGAAAAGCGCGCCATCCGTGAGGTGGCGGAAGGCTGCGCCGAGCAGATGGGCACGCTTTCGCAGCGGGAATTCATTTCCGAGCGCGCGGGCCTGCTGGATACGGTGCGCGGGGCGCTGCGCAAGGGGCTCTCCTCCATCACCAGTATGCGCTTCCTCGCCCGCTGGATGGACGGCTTTGCGCAGGGCGGCGTCAATCAAAAGAGCTGGTTCATGCCGCTCCAGAAGGCGCTGAGCGAGGAACTCACCCTCAAGCGCGAGATGGAGCAACTGTTGCGCGCGGCCGTGACACCCCTGCTCAAGGTGGGCAGGCTGACCGAGGCTTTCGCCATTGACGGCGTGCCCCTGCAGGAGGACGTGCAACGCCTGTGGAAGGGCCTCTTTGACATGGACAAGGTGTATTCCGTGGCCCTGAACATGGGCAATGCGGGCAACCTCAAGGCGCTGATGACGGGCTACGGCTGGAGCGAGGCAGACCTTGCGCGCATCACCGGGCGGCTCACCGCCGAGGAATGGCAGGCGATCCAAGCCGTCTGGGACGCCATCAACACGCTCTATCCGCGCCTGAACGAGGTCTATAAGGCAATCAAGGGCGTGCCGCTGCCCAAGGTCAAGGCGCAGGCCTTCACCGTGGTCACGGCGGACGGGCAAAGGCTGCGCCTCAAGGGCGGCTACTATCCGCTGATCTTCGACCAGCGCCTGAGCGGCAAGGCGGCGGAAAACCAGTCCGTGGACGAGATGCTCAACGGGACGGAAGCGGTGCTCCGCACCCCGAACCCCAAGAGTGGCATGACCAATGCCCGCAAGGGGGGCACGCTTCCGCCCAAGCTCTCCATGACCGTCATCGACAGCCATGTGGCGGACACCATCCACTACACCACGCACGCGCTGCCCCTGCGCGATACCATGCGCCTGTTCCGGGAGCCGGCCTTCAAGGCGGCCTTCGTCAACGCGGCCGGCCAGGAGAATTATGACCAGCTTCTCCCTTGGCTGCGCGGCATCGCCCGGCCGGACGGCGAGCAGATGCACGGCATCATGAAAGCCATGGACTGGATGGCCAAGCGCGGGACCATGTTCGCCATGGGCCTGAACATGAAGTCCGCGTTGCTCCAGCTCACCAGCATCGGCAACTCGTGGAGCGAGGTGGGCACGGGCAGCTTCCTGCGCGCCGCGGCGACCTTGCTCTCCGGCCCGCGTGAGAGCTGGGCGACCATCCGCCGCAAGAGCGCCTACATGGAGAGCCGGGCGCAGTTCATGGACGAGAGCCTGCGCCGGGAATATGCGGAGATGCGCGCCAATGGCGTGGGCGGCGTGCGCTTCCGCAATGCGCGCTATGCGCTCGGGGTGATGCAGAAGGCGCAGTTCGCCCTCATTTCCGCGCTGGACACGGCCGTGGCCGCGCCCACATGGCTCGCGGCCTATGACAAGGCCATCGCCCGCGGCGCGGAGGAAAGCGCGGCCGTGGCCGAGGCGGACGCCGCCGTGGTGGCCGCGCAGGGGGGCGGCGGCGCGCTGGACACTCCGGCCGTCATGCGGCAGGCGGGCATCATGCGCATCCTCTGCCCCTTCATGTCCTTCGCCCTCTCGGACTTCAACCGCAAGCTGGAGACCGTGCGCGGGCTGCGGGAGTACCAAAAGACGGGCAACAGCGCCATCACTTACGGCCGCGCCTTCTCGGATTTTGCCCTGCAATGGGTCATGCCCGTGGTGCTCTCCTGCCTGATGGTGGGCCTCGGGCGCGACGACGAATGGCCGGACGCCGAGGACTACGGCTGGGAAGCGCTGACCTTTTTCACCATGGGCATCCCGCTGGCGCGCGACGTGGCCCGCATGGCGCAGGACCAGTTCTCCGGCTCGGGCTTCAAGGGCGGCCGCACGCCGCTTGCCTTTACCGGCGTGGACAATCTCTTGCGCGGCGCGAAACACGCCAGGCAGGCCCTTGTGGATGACAAGGCGGA
>CAMWTD010000038.1 GCA_947177085.1 uncultured Desulfovibrio sp. | reverse complement strand
CGGTTTAACGCCAGCTTATACTGGAAAATATTTTCCCAGATTTCCGCGACGCCCCGTTTTTCTTCGGAAACATCCTTGGGCGCATCAGGATGCCCCTGAGGATCATCGGCACAGAAAAGGACAGTTTCCGTAAATTTCCAGTAATTATGTTTTAAATAGAAGGTATAAGCGGGATTCAGCTCAAGGATTTTCTCCGGCAGCAGACCCATGTCTTCCGGCCGGTGATAGACGCTTATGGCGAGTTTGGGCTTGAAGCGCGCAATCGTCTGTGCAGCGCCGGTCAATGCCTCAAGCTCGCTCCCCTCAATATCCATCTTGATGAAATCGATTCGGCCGATGCGGTTTTCCCGGACAAATGCATCAATGGATGTGGCCGGAACCCGGAGGCCGCCCTCCTCGCGCCCGGGCGCCATCTTGCACGAGCCCGGGCTCTCGGCGGGTGTGAAGACGAGTTCGACGTTTTTGTCGCTCAAGGCCGTATTGACCGGAAACACATTCTCCATCTTATAGGCAGAAATATTTCCCCTCAATTTTTCATAGGTTTTCGGCATTGCTTCAAAGGCATACACCTTCCCCTCCGCGCCAACTTTCCGTGAAAAATACAATGCCGTATTGCCGGTATAGGCCCCGCAGTCAAGAACGACATCGCCCGGGAGCGCGCGGCATTTTTCGCCGTAACTGTACCCGTCAAGAACGAAGGTTTCCACAATGTCGGACCAGAACGTATCCTTGATGCAGGAAAAGTCATGGGCTTTATCACAGAGGATCTGCCATGCGGATGCGCTGTACATCCGGTATTTTTCCATGTCATTCGTAAGGAAGAGGCCCAGGGAATTGAGGACGAGCTTGAGGAGGAGCTCCTTGCTGGCGGCGTCGCCAAGCCGGTAATACACGTCAATGCTGTTCCAACTTTTATGGCCCAACCAGTTTTCAAGAAAGGACTTCCGGGGGAGATCAAGGGAGGAGAGCCTTGGCTGAAGTGCGGGCAGCGCCTGAAGGAATTTGCTGACAAACATGCAGGACCTCACGCAAAGTGGTGACAAACCCGGTCGGGAAAAGGGGGACGCCCCTGCAGCGGCCGGGCCTCGGAGCTCCCCGCCGCCGGTGCGGCCAGGCGCTTGGACGCACGGATGATCCGCTCCTCTCACGCGGTAAGCGGCTCGTTCTTGCCGAAAGTCTCGTAGAAGGTCTTTTCCGCTTCCGAATCGCCGATGAGGTACATTTCCTCACCTTCCACGAAGACATGGCTCGGGTCCGGATTGGCGTGAAGGATGCCGTCGGCCCCGCGCAGGGCCACGACGCTGCAATGCGTCAGGCTGCGGATGCCGCTGCCCATGAGGGGCTTGCCCGCGAGGCTCTTGCCCACGCTCGCGCGGAAGATGTTGAGCCCCTCGCTGATCATGAGCACCTTGCCAGGGGCCAGCAGGTTGATGATGCTGCTCGTCACCATGGATGCCAGCGACAGCACGAGGTCCGCCCCGGCGGCGTGCAGGATGCCCACGTTGCGGTCGAGCGTGGCGCGGCTGATTATCTGGATGTCCTCGCGCAGGCGGCGGCAATAGAGGGTGAGGTAGATATTGGTGTCGTCGTCGTGGGTGGTGATGATGACCGAGGGCGCCGTGCGGATGCCCGCGCGCTCCAGCACCTCCAGGTCCGCCGCGTCGCCGATGACGAGGTGATCCTTGAGGAAGCCGCCCTTGGGGGCCTTGTCCACCACCTTGTAGGGCCGCCCGCTGCGCTCGAGCTGGCGCGCGGCGTCCCGGCCCACGCGCCCGCAGCCGAGGATGACAACCCCGGTTTCGTCCGGCTTGTTTTTCTTTTCGGCGGCGTCAGCCGGGGCCGTCTCGCTCTTGCCGGCGCTTTTGGCGGCCGCGGCTTCCGTGGCGTCCTTTTCGCTCAAAAAGGCGTTGGCCGCCTGGATCTGCTGCATGTCGCCCACGATGACCATCACCATGGTGGCCGTGAGCACCGTGTCGGGCCCGGGCAAAACGAAGCGCCCGCGCTCCCACAGGCCCACCACGTTGGCCCCCGATGCCTTGCGCAGCCCGCTCTTCCTGAGCGACTTGCCCACCAGCGGCGTGCGCATGACCGGGCCCTCCGCGGCCACCAGTTCCTTGTAGCGGCTCGCGATGCTGAAGCGGGCGTTGGCGTTGAGCACGCGCCGGGCCAGCGCCTCGCCAAGCAGGCGGTGGAACTGGAAAACGCGGGTGCTCCCCGCGAGGCGCAGGATGTCGATGGCGTCCTCGCTCTGGGCCGAGGCCACGATGGGCACATCCGGGGCCACGTCGCGCGCGGTGAAGACAATATTGGTGTTGCGCACGTCGCTGTCCAGCACCACCAGCATGGCCGCCTCGGCAAGGCGCAGGTTGCGGTAGACCGTGGCGGAGTCGTGCTCGCCCACCACGGCGTCATAGCCGCGGTCGAGCAGGTCGAGGGTTTTCTGGCTGTCGTTGCAGAGGAGCACACAGCGCGCGCCGTAGTTCTTGAGGTCGTCCACGAGGTTGAGGGCGATGGGGCTCGTGCTCACCACGATGACGTGGCCCTTCATGTCCGCGGCCACGGCGCGGGGGGTGTGCCCCTTCTCCTGCGCCTTGAGCCAGGGCGCGTAAAAGAACTGGATGAAGGCGAAGGGCAGCATGATGAGCAGCAGTATCACCCCGGAAAGCAGCACGATGATGGAAAAGACCATGCCGAGGTCGGAATGGAAGGTGATGTCGCCGAAGCCCAGGGTGGTCATCACCGTCAGGGTCCAGTAGAGGCCCGTGATCCACGAATAATACTGCCCCTCGCAGCGCATGATGACGTGGAAGAGCGCCGAATAGAGGATGATAAGCCCCACGAGCATGAGCATGAACCGCGTGAGGGCCACGAGGTTGCGGCGCACGCTGTGCTGCTTGAGGAAGAAGCTGACCTGGGAAGGGACGAATTTCATGTGGCTTGCCTTTGCGGTGCAAGAACCTGTTTTCCGCATGGTTGGGTCGCCTGGCCGGGGGAGGCCAGTGTGCCAAAGGCGGCGCAAAAGGTCGAGCGGAAATCCCGGCTTCCCGGCCGGCGGGCCCCGCCCCCGTTGACAGGGAAGCGGCTTGCGAAGTATCTGACAGGCTGTCATCTACAGGCCCGGGCCGGTTTGCCACGCTCGGCCCGGCCGCGCAACGTCGCTCCAAGGCCCTCAAGGAACGCCCATGTATGTTTTCGCCTATGCCATGCTTCTCACAGCCCTGCTCTGCGCCCTGGGCGGGGGCGGCATGGCCCTGCTCCAGCTCTGGCAGGGCCGGAGCGACCACCTGCGCCTTCTGGAAAAAGCCCAGTGGGGCGTCGCCGGGGCGCTCTTCCTCGCCGCGGCCTGCCTGCTCCATGCGCTCTTCTGGCAGGATTATCGCGTGGAATACGTGGCCTCCTATACGGACGCCATCCTGCCGCTCTTTTACAGGCTCACGGCCTTCTGGGCAGGGCAGCCGGGATCGTTGCTCTTCTGGGCGCTCGCGGCGGCGCTCTGCGGCTGCATCTTTGCGGCGACGCGCGCCCATGCCGGGCTCACGCCGCGCACGCGCCTCTGGTACGAGGCTTTCAACTGCGCCGTCCTGGCCTTTTTCTGCCTGTTGCTCACAAGCTGGAGCAACCCCTTCCTCATGCAGGAGCCCGCGCCCGCGGACGGCAACGGCCTGAACCCGCTTTTGCAGAATCCGGGCATGATTTTTCACCCGCCCCTGCTCTTTCTGGGGTATGCGGGCTTCGGCGTGCCCGCCTGCCTTGCGCTGGCGCAACTGCTGTCGGGCGAGGGAGCGGCCGAGGGCCGCTGGTTCCGGCTCACGCGGCCCTTCATCCTCCTCTCCTGGGTGCTGCTGACCGCGGGCATCGTGCTCGGCGCGTGGTGGGCCTATATGGAGCTCGGCTGGGGCGGCTACTGGGCCTGGGACCCGGTGGAGAACGCCTCGCTTTTGCCGTGGCTCGCCGCAACGGCGGCCCTGCACATCCTTGCGGTGGAAAACCGCAGCGGCAAGCTCGGTCGCGCCTCGGCCGGGCTCATGGCGCTTACGGTCATCATGGCCTTTTTCGCCACCTATCTCACGAGGAGCGGCGTCATCCAGTCCGTCCACGCCTTTGGCGACGGCGGCGTGGGCACGCCGCTTTCCGTCTTTGTGCTGGCGAGCCTCGCCATCACCCTTTGGGCGCTCTGGAGCGTTGGCCCGCAGGGTCGGCCCCTGGCCTCGCCCGAGAGCCGCGAAGGCGCGCTCGTGCTGGTGGCCTGGATCTTCCTCGCGCTCGCGGCAATCATCCTCACGGCGACCATGTGGCCTGTCCTAAGCAAGCTCTGGACCAGCGCGCCGCGCGGACTGGACGCGGGCTTCTACAACCGCGTCTGCCTGCCGCTGGGCGCGCTTTTGCTGGTGCTTCTCGCCGCCTGCCCCTGGCTTTCGTGGAGCGGCGGCGCGGATGCGCCTGACGCCGGGGCCGGAAGCCGGGCCGACTGGCCGAGGCTCATCATGGCGGCGGGGGCCTTTGTGGCGGCGGCCGGGGCCCTCTGGGCGCTCGGCTACCGCATGCCGACGGCGCTCGTGAGCGCCGCCGCGTCCATTGCCATAGTGGTGGATATGGGCCCCCTCCTCATGCGCCGGGCGGTGCGCCGCTCCCCGCGCGCCAGGGCCGCTCTGGGCGCTCATGCGGGGCTTGCGCTGCTCGCCCTGGGCGTCGCCTTTTCCGGCCCCTACACGCAGGAAAAGGAACTGCTGCTCGCCAAGGGGGAGAGCGGCGAGGTGGGCGGCTATGTCGTGACGCTGGAATCCGTGGCCGACGGCGAGCGCCCGGGCTATGACTACCTCATGGCGCGCCTTGCCGTGAGCCGCGACGGCAGGCCCCTGGGCGTTGTCGCGCCGGAGCGGCGCATCTATGCCAAGTTCGGCAGCATGCAGTTTTCCGAGGTGGACGTCATTTCGGGCCCGGCGCGGGACATCTACGCCTCGCTCCTCGGCATGGACGAGGATTTGCGCGTCTATGTGAAGGTGAGCATCGAGCCGCTCGTCAACTGGATATGGATCGGCGGCGCGCTCATGTGCCTTTTGCCGCTGTTGGGCCTCGGGCGGGCCCGGCCCCGGGAAGGCGGGACGGGCGGAAACGGCCGTGCCTGAAGACGCGGCCATCGCCCTTGAGGGGGTGAGCAAGCGCTTCGGCGCTGCGCGCGTGCTGCGCAAAGTGGACGCGTCCTTCCCGGCCGGCGCGGTGACGCTCGTCATCGGCGGCAACGGCGCGGGCAAGAGCACACTGCTCAAGATCATGGCCGGGCTTTCCCGGCCGAGCTCGGGCCGTCTTGCCCGGGGCGCCGGGGCGGATGGCGGCGAGGCCCGGCTCGGCTATGTGGGCCACGCCACCTTTCTCTATCCCGGGCTCACGGCGCTGGAAAATCTTGCCTTCTGGCGCACGGCGCACAGGCTCCCGCTGGACGGGGCGGCGCTCCTCGCGCTGCTCGCCCGCGTGGGTCTGGCCGCACACGCCCACGAGCGGGCCCGCGTTTTTTCGCGCGGCATGGCGCAGCGGCTCAACCTGGCCCGGGTGCTCATGCTCGCGCCCGACATCCTGCTTTTGGACGAGCCCATGACCGGCCTCGACGCGCCTTCGCGCGAGCTCTTGCGCCGTGAGATCGCGGCCGCCCGCGCGGCCGGGGCCTGCGTGGCGCTGGTGAGCCACGACCTTGAGGGCGACGGCCCCCTGGCCGACCGGGTGCTCGCCCTGGCCTCGGGCGCGGTGGCCTATGAAGGCCCGGCGGCGGCATTTTTCGCCCGCGCGGGGGAGGGCCCATGCTGCGCCTGAGCCTCGCCATCGCCCGCAAGGACCTTGTGCTCACGCTGGTGCGCGGCAATGGCCTCGTGCAGGCGCTGCTGCTCGGGCTGCTCCTGCTCTTCGTGTTCAGCCTCGCGCAGGCGCCGGGGGAGAAGGTGGGGCCCCAGGCGGCCGCGGCCATGTTCTGGCTCGCTTCCGCCTTTTCGCAGGTGCTTATCTTCAACCGCCTCTATGACGTGGAGGAGGCCAACGGGGCCCGTCTCGGCCTCGCGCTTTTGCCCGCTCCCGTGCAGGGGGTGTGGCTCGGCAAGCTCGCGGCGGGCCTTGTGCTGCTCTTGCTGGCGCAAGCCGTCTTCCTGCCGGCGGCCCTTGTCTTTCTCGGGCAGGACCTTGTGGCGCACCCGTTCACGGGTCTCGCCATTCTTGCCCTCGTGGACGCGGGCATGTGCGCCCTGGGCTCGCTGCTGGGGGCGCTGGCCCAGGGGCAGTCCGGGCGGGAATCCCTGCTGGGCGTCGTCCTGTTTCCGCTCCTGACGCCGCTTTTGCTCGCGGGCATCGGAGTGGGGGCCCAGTGCCTCGGCGCGCCCGCGCCCGACGGGCCCGCGGCCTGGCTCAGGCTGGCGGCGGCCTTCGATGCGGTTTTCCTGGGCGTCGGGCTCGTGCTTTTCGGCTTCATCTATCCGGGGGAGGACTAAATGCCAAAGTTGCTCGCCCTCGCCGGCGGCGCGGCGCTGGCCGGCTGCCAGTGGCTCGTCTGGTGCTACGCGCCGGAGGAAGCCACGCTCGGCCTGATGCAGAAGATATTTTATGTCCACCTGCCGCTCGCGTGGTGGGCGCTCATCAGTTTCTTTGTCGTCTTTCTGGGCTCCCTCGCCGTGCTCGCGCGCCGCAGCGAAGCCGCCGACAGGTTGTGCGCGGCCGCCGCGGAAGTTGGCGTGCTCTTCAGCGGCCTGACCCTCCTGACGGGCATGATCTGGGCGCGCAGGTCCTGGGGGGTGTGGTGGACGTGGGATCCCCGCCTCTCCACGGCGCTCGTCATGTGGTTCATCTATGCGGCCTACCTGCTCCTGCGGGGGCTGGACATGGCCCCGGAGCGGCGGCGCACCGTCTGCGCGGTGGTGGGGGTGGCCGCCTTTCTGGACGTGCCGCTGGTCTTTGTTTCGGCGCGCATCTGGCGTTCCATCCATCCGGCGGTCTTTGCCTCGCGCGGGGGTGGCCTTGAGCCGGAAATGAAGCTCACGGCCGTGGCCTGCGTGGCGGCCATGGGCCTCTTTTGGGCGGCCCTTGTGTGGCTGCGCAAGCGCCAGCTCGACCTCGCTGCCCGGCTGGAAGCCGCGGACGCCGACGAGGACTGACGCCCCCGCCGGACGCCCGCCGCATCCGGCTGCAACACTTGGACGGAGGACATCATGGATACCCTCTACTGGCTTCTGGCCGCCAACGCCGTGGTCTGGATCGGGTTCGGCGCGTATCTCGCTTTCCTGGCCGGCCGCGAGCGCGCCCTGGCCCTGCGGCTGGCCCGGTGGGAGCGCAGCGCCCGTGGCTAGCGAATTCACCATTCCGGCGCGCGCGCGGGTGCTCGTCATCAGCCTCGGGATCGCGCTCGTGGCCATGCTGGCGGCATCATTGGCGGAGCGCTTCACCTCCACTGGGCTCACGGTGCGGCATACGCACGAGCCCGCGGCGCGGGATCAGGCCCCCGGCATGGACGAGGTCGGGCATCTCATGCAGGAAGTGGCGAAAGACCCCGGCAACAAGGCCGCTCTCATGGAAATCGCCGAACGGCTGATGGCCATGGGAAGCTGGGACGGCGCGGAGAGCTTCGCCACGCGCGCCCTGGCGCTGGACCCCCGGGATGCCCGCACGCGCTACCTGCTCGGCGTCATCCGCCACAACCAGGGCAAGCATGCCGAGGCGGCGAAGCTGCTCGAGGAGGCGCTCAAGGACAAGGACAGCGCGGCCATGCGCTACAGCCTCGGGGTGCTCTATCTGCACTATCTGGATGACCCGGCGCGCGGGGTGGAGCACCTGAGCCAGGCCCTGCACGCCCCGGACGCGGATGAGAGCCTGCGCCAGAGCATCCGCGAAGAGCTGG
The DNA here is from genome assembly GCA_947177085.1 of uncultured Desulfovibrio sp. Taxonomy (GTDB): domain Bacteria; phylum Desulfobacterota; class Desulfovibrionia; order Desulfovibrionales; family Desulfovibrionaceae; genus Desulfovibrio. The sequence continues at coordinate 6,122 of CAMWTD010000038.1, read as the reverse complement.
AAAAGGCCCCGCCGCCCGAAAAGCGGGCACAGGAAGTCGGTGAAGGCGGCAAGAAGGACGCCGCCAAGGGCGGGCGGGGCGCATCCGCCGGGCAGCCCGCACCGAAGAAAACGGCCCCGGGGAGCGCGGGGAAGCGTTGAGGGGCGCACTTGCCTCTTTTTTCAGGCGGTTGTAGAGAGAGGGAAAGATTCGTGCCCCAGCGCCCGGCCTGACCGGGCGGGGCAAACTTGTGCGGAGCATCCGGCCCGGCGTCCCGCGCGCCGCAGCGAGGTGGAGATGGCCCGTCGCAAATCGAGGAAGAATGCCGACGCCCAAAGGCGTCCGGCAGTGGGGAACGAGCAGAACGCCGCAACGCCGCTTTCCGACGGCGCGGCCAGGGCCCCGAAAGGGGAGGGTCCCGCCGCGCCTGCCTCCACGGGCGGCAAGGCGGGGCGCGCCGCCCGGGCCCCGGCATCAGGTCCGGCTTCAGTACCGCCTTCCGGAAGGTCGGTGCGGCTGTCCACCTGCATTGCGGGCATGGTGCTGACCCTGGTGCTCGGCCTGTACCTGGGCACGCTGCTCCCGGGGGTGCTCCGGGACATGCGCGGCCAGGCAACGCAGGCGCAGGAAGTGGCGGCCGCCCCCGCGCTGATGGCCCCGGGAGATACAACCCCGCCTACTCCCGGGCCTGCGGCTCCCCAGGTTGCGGAAAGCGGGCCTCCCCATCCCGGGACCAGTGGCTCCGCCGCAGCGGGACTTCCGCCCGGCCTCGCCGCGCGGCTTTCCGAGCTGGAAGCCGCCGTCCGCAAGGACCCCGCTTCGGCCGCCAACTGGACGGAACTCGGCAACCTCTTCTTTGACGCGGGCCGCGTTCACGAGGCCATCAACGCCTATGAACGCTCGCTGGCCATTGCCCCCGGCAATGCCGACGTGCTGACGGACCTCGGCATCATGTACCGGGAAAACGACGCCCCGGAAAAGGCCGTGGACTGCTTCCGCAAGGCGCTCGCCGCCGAGCCCCGCCATGAAAATGCCCTCTTCAATGCCGGCGTGGTGCTCTATACCGACCTCGGGCGCAAGGACGAGGCCGTGGCCGCCTGGCGCAGGCTGCTCGCGCTCAATCCGCAGGCGCGCGCGCCGGACGGCCGCACTGTTTTGGAAATGGTTCGGCGGTTGGAAGAACCGCCCCGGAGATAATGCCGCTATGACGATGATGGGGAGTGGGGATCCGGCGTGCCGTCCGTTGCGGGCGGTCCTGCCGGGCATGGCCCTTGTTGTGCTGGCCGCGCTTCTTTTTCTGGCAGTGCCGGGCCGTGCCGCCGATGCGTTGCTGCCGGGCGCGCAGCCCGGCATTTCGCCCGATGTCCAGACCGAAACCGTCGTCGCTCCGGCGCTGGCCGCCCTCCAGGCCTCGCGCCCCGCGGGCGCGCGGCAGCAGCAGCCCATGCTCCCGTCCAGGGGCGCGGGGCCCAGTCTTTCGCTGTTGCCCTATCTGGATTACCTGCTGGATGAAAGCGGCACGCTGGACATTGAGGAGGCCGCGGCCCCGGACAGGGCCACCGCCTATGCGCCGCTTGCGCTGGAAAAGCTGCCGCGCGCCGAGGGCGTCATGTGGCTGCGCTTCACGCTTGCGCCCCTGGCCGGCGGTGAGAGGCCGCAGACCCTGCTGCTCGACATGGGCGCGAGCATCCCGGGCACGCCCATGCTCTACGAGCCGGAGCGCAATGACCTGAGCGGCGCGCTGGAATGGCGCGAATCCAGCCCGGCCCCGCGCAATGTGCTGGTGCTGCCTGAGGCCGGGGCGGAGCCCCTCACCTGTTATATCCGCCTCGACGGGCTGCCTGGCCTCTGGTTTTCGCCGCTGGTGCGCACTCCCGCTGACGCGGCCACCAATTGGGGCAGCCTCGCCCGCACGGGGGCCATTCTCGCGCTCGGGGTCGTCATGCTCCTCTGCCTCTTGCGCTGGCTCTCCGAAAGCGGGCAATGGCGGGTCTGGACGGCTCTCTATGTGGCCGTGGCGCTGGGGCAGGCGCTGCTCGGGATGCCCGAGGCGGGCTCCGCTGGGCTCGGGCTCGGGAAGGCGGCCGCCACGCTCGCGCCCGGCATCGCGCTCATGCTGCTGCCCCATGTGGGGCGACATCTCATGCGCACGCATGAACGCGCGCGCAGCATCGACATTCAGCTTTTCCTGCTTTCCTTCCCCGGCGCGGCGCTGGCCCTGCTGCCCCTTTTGCCGGGCTGGGCCTGGCTGGACCGCTGGCTCGACCTCTGGCCCGCAGCGACCATCATCTTTGTGCCGACGGCGCTCGGCGCGTGGATCATGGGCCTGGGCGGCGCGCGTCGCTTCCTGCTCGGCTGCCTTTTGCCGCCGCTCTTTGTGGCCGCGGGGGTGCTCGGCCTCGATTTCGGCTTTCCAGCCAACCTGCTCGCCTCGGCCCCCCTCTGGGGCACTGCGCTGAGCGCGCTGCTCATTGCGGCGACGGGCGCTCCGGCGGACATGGCTGCGCCTGCGGCGGCGACATCAGCCCCCGGGGCGATGCCCGGACAGGCGGAGGACGGGGGAATCATCACCCTTGAGCATCCGCTGGATGACCCCAACCTGCGCCTGGTTTCCGGCGGCAACGCCGCTCCCGCGGCAACGGCGTCGGCGGCGGGCGCGGCTGCTTCCGCGCCGGGCGAACCGCTTCCCGAAGGCATTTCGGCGGAAAGGGCCCGGGCCGAAGCGCGCGAAGGGGCCTTGCGCGCGCCCCTGGACGACCTTCTGCGCGAGGGAGCGGCCCTTGAGCAGTGCGCGCTGCCCCCGGCTGTCAGGCAATATGCGTCCGCCATGCTGGCGGCGGCGCGGCGCATGGCCGACGTGCTCAGCCAGCCCGACGCCGGGGGGGCCAAGGCCGAGGGCGGTGAGCACGGGGAGGCCCCCACGGCCTTCGATCTTCAGCGGCTCTTGCGTGAAGCCCACGGGGCCGTGGCGCCCGCCGCGGAATACGCTGGCATCGGCCTTGCGTGGTACATGCCGCCCCATCTGGGACAGCTCTACCGCGGCGACGCCCGCACCCTGGGCGAGACGCTGGGCCTGTTGCTCGAAAGCGCGGTGCGCGCCACGCGGCAGGGGGCCGTGCACCTTTCGGCCCGGCGCGTGCCGGAGAGCAGCGACGCGGGCAATATCCTCTTCACCGTGACGGATACCGGGACGGGCGCGCCCCCCACCGAGCGCTCCAGCCTCGCGCTGGCGCGCGCCTGGGAGCTGGCGGCGCGCCATGGCGGCTATGTGGGCATGGAATACGGCCCCAACGGCACGACCATCGCCTTTTCGCTGCACCTCGAGCCGCTGGAGGACAGCGCCGAGGATCTGCCCGGGGAGGGCCTGCCGCATGTCATCGTCGTGGCGGAGGATGCGGGGCAGCGGCGCGAGCTCGCCCGCATGGCCGCCGACCTGCCCTGCCGTTGCAGCGAGGCCGCCAGCGAGCACGAGGCCTTGCGCCGCCACGAGGCGGACCCGGCCGTATTGCTGGTGGCCCACGGGCGTTACGCGTTGCCCGCCGCGGCGGACATGGTGACGAAATTCATGGAGATCGCCGCCGAGGCCGGTCTTTCCGGCTGCAAGGTGCTGGCCGTCACCGAGGACGACAGTCAATGGAACCTCCTTGCGGACAGCGGTTTCACCCACGCCCTGCTGGAGCCGGTGGACGCCGAGGCCCTGCGCCAGACCGTGCGTGACGTCATCCGCAATGCGCGGCGCACGCGTCCGGCCGCTCCCAAGGCCCCGGAAAAGGGAGCGGACGCGCCGCGGGAGGAAGCGGCTGCTGTGCGCGGGGAAGAGGCCGCCGAAGCGCCCGAAACTGATGGGGACCTGAGCGCGCCCGTGGAGGGGGACACCCCCGCCGGGCCTGCCCCGGTCCCTGCAGAGGAGATGCCGGCGGTGAGGGAAAAAGCCCCTGCCGCGCCTCCGGAGCCTGAAGCCTTCGAGGCGCAGGCGCGGCCCGAAACCCGGGGGGCGGGCGGCGAAGCCGGACATGCTCCCGCTTCGGAGCAGCCGGAGGCGTCGGCCGAGGCGGAAGAAACTCCGGCCGTCGAAGAAATCAAGGGCGACACAGCGGAGATTGTGACGGATATTCCTGCTGACGCGGAGGAGGAACCTGCGCCAGCCACTGAGGAAAAACAGGAGGTCGCCAGAGCCGACGCCGAACCTGTGGAGGCCCCGGGCGGCCAAGCCGCGCCCGCGCCGGTGGAAGCTCCGCTGGCCGAGGCTGGCGCTCCGGAGACTCCCCAGGATGCCGGGGGCGCGAGTCCCGCACCCGCGGCCGATGCTCCTCTGGACCCGGAGCCTGAAACCGGGCCCGCTGCGGCGGACGCCACCTTCATGGCTCATGAGGCGGAGACCGGTGCTGGAGAGCCCGAGATGGAATCCGGGGAGCCTGTTCCCGCGCCGGACGCGTCTACGCCGCGGGAAGAAAGGCCGGCTCCTGAAGCCGCGCCGGCAGCCCCGGAGGAGGCCCCGACGCCAGCTCCAGCCACAGCGCCCCGGCCCACGGCCGGGCAGGCCGCCCGCGCCTCCGTCTATGTGAGCCCGGCACTGGCGAGCCCCGGCGAGTGGGTAGGCGAGCCCATGCCCATCGGCACGCCCGTGCCCCGCCGCGAGACGCCGGAAGCCGCGCCCGAAGCCCGGCGCGAGGCATGGCGCAGGCCCGAAGCGCGGGCCGATGCCGCGCCGCGTCAGGAAGCGCCCGCATGTCAACGCGCACCGGCGCGGTCCAGCCCTGGCGGCTATACTAGCCCCAGTGTGCCCGTGCCCGGGGAATGGGTGGGCGAGCCCATGCCCATTCCGCGCAAGCCGACAGCGCCCGCACCGGAGGAGGCCGTCGCGCCGGCCGGAGCGGCGCAGGCCGTGGCTGGTCCGACGGATCCCGAAACGGCGGCGCAACCGGCTTCTACAACTCCGGTGGCCGAGGCGGGCGGTTCGCTCATGGATTTCATTGTCGGGGCTACGCGCGTTGAGGCGGTCGAGCCCGAAGCGCCTGCCCGGCAGGAGGCCGAGGCATCGCCCAGCGGCGGCATGACGGATTTTGTGGAGCGCAGCGTCACTCTGGTGACGAGCGCCGTTTCCTCAGCCTTTGCGCCGGCTCCCGAAGGGGATGCCGCTGCCGCGCCACAGGCGGGCCCCGGGCTTGACGGCCCTGAGGCTCCCGCTGCCGCAACGGCGTCCGGGGGCGCTTCAGGGGACGCCGCCATCCTGGCGCTGGTGGCGCGCCTGGATGCGGCCATGGCCGAGGCGAATTCCGCCCATGCCGCAGGGCGCGGCCATATGGTCGCGCAGGCGGCGGCGAAGATCGCCGAGGAGTCGGAGAGCTTCGGCTTCCGCGTGCTGGCGCGCATGGCGCGCTGCGTGGAGCGGGCCGGCCGCGCCGGGGACATGAACGCGCTCCGGGACCTGCTCCCCGAGCTCGCGGTGTCGGTGGAACGCAACCGCATCGCCCTGACCCAGCAGCACAAATAACGGCTCGGCCGGCGGCTGCGCCGGCGCAGCCGCAAGGCTTGCACAAAGCGCCGCGACATGCCAACATGGTCGCGCAAGACCCGGATGTTGTCGCACTCTGCCAAGGCTCCGGGGCGGGAATCGAAAGGAGGCGTCATGTACAGCAAGGTTCTTTTGCCGGTCAGCGGCGAATCCCGTGGCGAGCGCTCCCGGAAGGCCCTGGCCAAGGCCATGGCCGTGAGCTCCGGCGAGATCATCCTGCTGCACGTTACCGAGCCCATTTCCCAGGTGGTGGGCGGCGAGGCGCGCACGGAGCTCGAGCGCGAGGAATCGGCCCAGGGCCTGACCCTGCTCTGCCCCATCATCGAGATCCTCGAAAATGCTGGCGCGGCCTTCCATACGCGCGTGGAGGCGGGGACCATCGCGGAGACCATCGTGCGCATCGCCGACGAGGAAAAGGCCGACCTCATCGTCATGTACACCGACGGCCGCGACGGCCTCAGCGACATGCTGCTCGGTTCCATCACCGAGCGGGTGCTCCGCAATACGGGCGTCGACCTTCTGGCGGTGAGAAGCTAGAAAGGGGGCGGCTTCCGCCGGCGCAAGGCGCGCAGGGAGCGGGGACGCTTGCCTGCCGTCGCAACCGGGGCGCGGGGCGTCCGGCTTATCC
>CAMWTD010000037.1 GCA_947177085.1 uncultured Desulfovibrio sp. | reverse complement strand
GGGCCCGTCCCAGGGGCGGACTTCGCCCTTGAACGGGAAAAAGCGCCGGCCGCCCCGCCCTGCCGGGTTCTGAGCTTCCGGCCCCCGCGCGGGGAGGACGCGGGCCCGGAAAAGCGCTAGGCCATTGCGAGGGCGCTCTTGCGCAAGCGCGGAGCCGCCCCCGCGGTTGCCGCGGGGGGCAAAATCCGCTACTTTACCGCGGGTACTTTGTGGGTCCATTCTTGCAAGAATGACGGCGCAAGGCCGCCATACCGCACGGGATCGTCCATGCAAACCTCCTTCATGCGCCGCAAGGGCGCGCCCAACACCATGCTCATCGTTGACGACGATGAGATGAACCGCGTTCTTCTCTCCATGATCTTCGAGAAGGATCACCCCATTCTCGAGGCGGCCAACGGCGAGGAGGCCCTTGCCATCTTCGCCGAGCACAAGGGCGAGATCTGCGCCATCCTCCTCGATGTGCAGATGCCGGTCATGGACGGCATCACCATGCTCGGGAAGCTCGCCGGGGAACATGTTCCCGCACGCATCCCCATCTTCCTCATCACGGGCGAGACCAAGAGCGAGGTCATCCAGCAGGCCTATGACCTCGGCGTCATGGACGTCATCCCCAAGCCTTTTGCGCCGCCCATCGTGCAGCGGCGGGTGAACTCGGTCATGGAGCTCTTTGCCGCCCGCAACCATTTTGCGGATGTGGTGGCGGAGCAGACCGAGGAACTGCGCGAGCAGAACCAGCAGCTCCAGAACCTCAACATGGGCATGATCGAGGCGCTGGCCACGGCCACGGAGTTCCGCAGCGGCGAATCCGGCGAGCATGTGCGCCGCATCCACGACATCACGAGGCTCTTCCTCGAAAAGACGCCCTTGCGCGCGCAGTTTTCCGACGAGGAGATCCGCCAGATAGCGCTCGCCGCCATCCTGCACGACGTGGGCAAGATCTCCATCCCGGACGCCATCCTCAACAAGCCGGGCCGGCTCACCCCCGAGGAATTCGCGGTCATGCAGCAGCATACCGTGAGCGGCGACGACATGCTCACCCACATCCCGCAGCTCAAGGGCCTGCCCTTTTACGACTATGCGCGGCTCATCGCCCGCCACCACCACGAGCGCTGGGACGGCAAGGGCTATCCCGACGGCCTTGCCGGGGACGACATCCCCATCTACGCGCAGATCGTGGGCGTGGCCGACGTGTACGACGCCCTGGTGAGCCAGCGCGTCTACAAGCCGCCCTTCGAGCACGGCGACGCGGTGGACATGATCATCAATGGGCGTTGCGGGGTGTTCAATCCCCTGCTCATGGAATATTTCCGCGACTGCGCGCCCGCCATGCGGGAGCTGTACGCGCGGCGCGCCGACTGAAAAAGGTGGACCGTCATGGATGCGACACGCAAGGAGCGGCTCCACGCCGCGGGCATCAATGTGGATGGGGCGCTCGAGCGTTTCATGGGCAATGAGTCCATGCTGGAGCGCTTTCTCGGCCGTTTTCTCGAGGAAAAGAGCTACGCGGCCCTGGCAGCCGCCGTGGCCGCGGACGACGCCGCGGCGGCCGCCGCCGCCGTGCATACCTTCAAGAGCGTCTGCGGCAGCCTCGGCTGCGACAGGATGCAGCAGCTCGCCCTCGCCCAGGAGGCGAAGATGCGCGCGGACGACTGGCCCGGGGCCAAGGCCATGATGCCCGAGCTTCAGGAGGAATATGACCGCATCTGCGCGGCGCTTCGGGGCTGACCCCTTGGCGAGCGCCCGGGCCCGAGGCTCCGCCCCCCTGAGGAAGTGGCTCATGCCCTTCCTCTATTGCGTCACCGTGGCCTATATGGCCTTCACCGCCCTTTCCCTGCACCGCCTGGGCGCTGTCACCGATCTTTTGTACCAGTATCCCTTCATCGTTTCGGGCGAGGCCACGCAACTGCGCACGCGCTTGGGCGAGCTCAGCCGCTCCCTGCCGCTCTTTGTGGGGCGTCCCGGCGTGGGGCAGCACGAGGTCAACTCCTTCCTTGCCGGGCAGGCGCGCGTGGGCGACGAAGCCGTGGCGCGCATCCGCGACAAGTTCCGCGGCAACGAGAGCCAGCTCACCGCGCTGGTGGACGCGCTTGCGGAATTGCGCAAGGTTCGCCGCGACTTCGTGGCCGCCAATGTGGGCAAGGACGACCCGGAGGAGGTGGAGCGCGACTATGCCCGGGTGGTGCTGCCGCGCTTCCGCAGCGTGGACGCCATCCTGCGCGAGATCACGGCGGGCGCGGAGGCCAGGGCCCGGGACCTTGTGGAGGAGATGAACCACATCCGCAATGTTGCGGTGCTCGTCACCTTCGTGGTGGGCGTCATGATCCTTTTGCTCATCATGTACACCCACCGCCTCGAAAGCGCGCGCATGGCGGAGGCCGCCTACCAGGAGCGGCTCTTCCGGCTGCTCGGCGAAAATATCGACGAGGTCTTCCTCATTGCGGACGGCGCCGGGGCGCTCGACTATGTGAGCGTCAACAGCGGGCGCATCCTGGGCCAGCCCGCAACGGAATTGCGCGAGGATCCCGGGCGGTTCTACGCCCTTTTTGACGCGCCCGTCGCCGAATGGCTCAAGGGCCTGGTGCTCCAGTTCCACAGCCGCCACCCCTCGGAGCGGGACGTCACCCTCCATCCCGGGGAGGAGGCGGGCATGGAGCCGCGCCTCTCCTCCGGAGGCCGCTTCTTCAAGGTGCGCGTCTATCCCATCTGGGTGGGGGACGCTTTCCAGCGCACCATCCTCGTGCTCAACGACCAGACGGAAGCCATCCGAAGCCAGCAGGCGCTCAACGACGCCCTGCAGAACGCGCGCACGGCCAATTCCGCCAAGAGCAGCTTCCTCTCGCACATGAGCCACGAGATCCGCACGCCCATGAACGCCATCATCGGCATGACCACCATCGCGCTCAGCCACATGGACAACCCTGCGCGCGTGGAGGACTGCCTCGGCAAGATCGCGCTCTCGTCGCGCCACCTTCTGGGCCTGATCAACGATGTGCTCGACATGGCGAAGATCGAGGAAGGCAAGCTCTCCATCAACCGCGAGCCCTTTGACCTCAAGGAGTCGCTGCGCTCCCTCGCCACCCTCGTCATGCCGCAGGTGGAGGCGCGCGGCCTCAATTTCGACATCCTCGTCCATGACGAGGTGGCGGAGCACCTGGTGGGCGACGCGCTCAGGCTGAACCAGATTCTGCTCAACCTGCTCTCCAATTCCATCAAGTTCACGCCCCCCGGGGGCACGGTGGCGCTGGAGGTGAGCCAGGTGGTGGCGCGCGAGGGCGCGGTGCGCCTGCAGTTCATCGTGCGCGACACGGGCATCGGCATGAACAGCGAGGCCCTCGAGCGCCTCTATAAGCCCTTTGAGCAGGCCACGGCCGGCACGGCGGCAAGGTTCGGCGGCACGGGCCTTGGCATGGCCATCACCCAGAACCTCATCACCCTCCTCGGCGGAACCATCCAGGTGCAGAGCGAGGAGGGCAAGGGCACGACCTTCACCGTGGAGCTGCCCTTCCGGGTGGAGGAGGGCGCGGCCGAGGGCGAGCGCTGCGAGCTCGGGCCCTTGCGCGTGCTCGTGGTGGACGACGACCAGGGCACCTGCGAGCACGCGGACCTTTTGCTCGACAAGATGGGCATGACCGTGAGCTGGACCCTCAACGGCAAGGACGCCCTGCGCCTGCTCCATGAGGCCCATGACCGGGGCGAGGACTTCGACATCTGCGTCATCGACTGGAAGATGCCGGACATGGACGGCAAGGAGCTCGCCCGCCGCATCCGCGCGGAGATCGGCGCCTCGCACATCATCCTCATCCTGGCTTCCGCCTACGATTACAGCGTCATCGAGGAGGAGGCCCGGGCGGTGGGCGTGGACGCCTTCATCCCCAAGCCCTTCTTCGCCTCTAGCCTCTACAATACCTTGTGCACGGTGACGCGGCGCGCCGCCCGCGAAGCCCCGGCGAAAGCGCCCGCGCCAGCCGCGGGCGGGGCCGAAAACGCGCCCCGGGGAACTGCCCCCCCCGGGGAGGCTCCGGCCCAGGCCGCGGGTTCCCCGCAGGGCGGCATGGGCCGCTTCGACTTCAGCGATTGCCGCCTGCTCCTCGCCGAGGACAATGAGTTCAACCAGGAGATCGCCTGCGAATTTCTCGACATGGTGGGAGCCACGGTGGATGTGGCCGCCAATGGCCGCGAGGCCGTGGAAAAGTTTCAGGCGTCGGCTCCCGGAACCTATGCCTGCATCCTCATGGACGTGCAGATGCCGGAAATGGACGGCCACGAGGCCACCCGCGCCATCCGGGCCCTCGCGCGGCCGGATGCGCGGAAGATCCCCATCATCGCCATGACGGCCAATGCCTTTGACGACGATGTGGCGGCGGCGCTCGCCGCGGGGATGGACGGGCATCTCGCCAAGCCGCTGGACGTGCAGGCCATGTACCGCCTCATGGAAGAAAAGATCCGCGGCGGCCGGGGAGCGGCCCCGGAGACCCCGGCGTGAGCGGGCCGGCGGCTGGAAGCAAGGCGGCCGAAGCGTCCCCCGGGGTGCTGCTCGCCTATGTGACCGTGCCGGATGCGGCGGGCGACGGGGCCGACGCCCTCAGGCTCGCGCGCAGCCTGGTGGAGCGGGGTCTGGCCGCCGGAGTCAACATTGTCCCGGGCGTCGCTTCGGTCTACCGCTGGCGGGGCGAGGTCAGGGAGGCGCGGGAGCGCGTGCTGCTCGCGCAGGTGACGGCGCGGGCCTTTGCGGCCTTTTGCGAGGCGGTTTCTGCCGCGCATCCGCATGTGGTCCCTTGCGTGCTCGGGCTTTCCGTGGCGGCGGGGCACGGCCCCTTTGTGCGCTGGATTTGCGAAAACAGCGCGCCCCCGGCATAAAATCTTCATCGGAAAAATTTCCGCGCACCCCGCGCAAAGCACTGCCCCGGCGGCACTGGCAGCCGCCCACAACCCAGCGAGGCATCCATGTCCATCTATGTATCCGGCTCCCTGGCCTTTGACCGCATCATGACGTTTCCCGGCAACTTCCAGGACCACATCCTTATGGACAAGCTGCACATGCTCAATGTGAGCTTCATGGTGGACCGCATGGAGGAGCGCAACGGCGGCTGCGCCGGCAATATCGCCTATTCCCTGGCGCTCCTCGGCGAGAAGCCGGTCATCGTGTCCTCGGCAGGGCGCGACTTCGACGGCTATGCCGCGCGCCTTCGTGAGCTCGGCCTGCCGCTCGACGGCATCCGCCGCGACCCGGCCGTGTTCACGGCCCTCTGCTACATCACCACGGACATGAACAGCAACCAGATCACGGGCTTCTATCCCGGGGCGATGAACGTGCCGTCGGACTACGCTTTCCCGGATCTGGACGCGGAAAAGGACCTTGCCATCATCTCGCCCGGCAACGTGGAGGACATGTGCCGCCTGCCCGCCTTTTTCCGCGGCAAGGGCGTGCCCTATATCTTCGATCCGGGCCAGCAGTTGCCCGTGCTCTCCGGCGCGGATCTCCGGGAAGCCATCGAGGGCTCCTTCGCCTGCATCACCAATGACTATGAGCTCAACATGATCTGCAAGGCCACGGGCATGAGCGAGGACGAGCTGCTCGGGCGCACCCTCTGGCTCGTGACCACCCTGGGCGCGGCGGGCTGCCGCGTGCGCGGCGCGGACGGCACGGACGTGCGCGTGGCCTCCGTGCCCGTGGAGCGCGTGGTGGACCCCACGGGCGCGGGCGACGCGCAGCGCGCGGGCCTTATCAAGGGGCTGGCCGCCGGGCTCGCCATGCCGGAGGCGGCGCGCCTGGGCTCGGTGAGCGCGAGCTTCGCCATCGAGCGCATGGGCACGCAGGAGCACAGATACACGCCGGCCGAGTTCCAAAAGCGCTATGAGGGGGCCTTCGGCGCGTGGCCCGCGGAACTGGCGGCGGCCTGGTAGCGGCCGGGACGCCCTGTCGTACTTCCGACCCCCCGCCCGTCTTCCGCTTCGCTCCAGACGGACTTAAGGAAGGCCCCTTCAACCGTGGGCCGGAGCTTTCAGGAGTGGACGAGGCGGTTCTCCAGCTCCGGGTCCACCGCGACTTCCCGCGTGGCGAGGATCTTATCCATGCGCACGGTTCCGGGCGCGGCCCCGCGCAGGGGCCGCACATGGCGCGCCTCGGCATAGAGGATGCGCGCGCTCGCCGCGTCGCGCCGCCAGCTCTTGCAGGCGGCGAGGCAGCCGGCCTGCTCCAGCGTGCGCTCTGGCACTTCCTGCCCGGCATGGGCGCGCCGGATGAGCACATGCGCCCCGGGGCCGCCCTCGGCGTGGAGCCAGATGTCACCGGGGGCGGCCTTGCGCAGCACGGCCTGGTTGCCGCGGGCGTCGCGGCCGCGCAAAAGCAAAAAACCGTCCTCGCTCACAAAGGCCTGTACCCGCCTGGGCAGCTCGCGCGGGAGCAGCCGGGCCGAGGCGACGGGCGCGGGGCCCGGGGCTCCTTCCCCGGCGTCAGCGGGAAGGGCCGGGCCTGCGCCGCCAAGAGCCTGCCGCAGGCTTTCGGCCTCTTCCAGCAGGGCCGCGCGACGCGGCGCGAGTAGTTCCAGCCCGCGCTTGCCGCGCCGAGCGGCATGGAAGAGCCGCTCCATATTGGCGCGCACAGTGTGCCGGCCATCCAGCCGGATGCGCCGGGGCGCGCCGGCCTCCTCCCGGTCCGCCGCAAGCTCCACCACTTCTGCCCGAAAATCCGCGGGCCAGCGCCACAGATTGGCCGAGAGCGCCAGCGCATCTTCCTGGCGGCGTATCATTGCCTTGAGCCGCCCTTCCTCCATATCAAGCTTTTCCAGCAGTTTCGCGATCTTGCGCAGGCGGCGCTCCACGGGTTTGGCGCGCGCGGCCCCGGCCGCCTCGGCAAGACGGCCCAGCACCAGCGAGGCCGCGGCCCGCTCCACAAGGGCAAGCGCCTCATCCCCGGATTCTTCTTCAAGGCCCGCGCGCAGTTCCGGGGGCAGCGGCCATGCCGCCACGGCGCGCACGGCATCCGGCGCGCCGGCTTCCGTATACAGGAACACGTCCCCGCCGCCCGCGCGCAGGTCCTCCATGAGGGCCCATTGGTCGGCCTCCTCCATGTGCGCAAGGCTGCGGCGCAGGGCCGGGCTGAGCACGGGCCAGTCCCGCCAGTGCGCCAGCGCTTCGGGGAGTTGGGCGGGCCCGGGCCATGCCGGCGCATCCGGTTCCGGCGACAGCGGCGGGTCTGCCTGGGCGTCGGTCTCCTGCCGCTGGAAATGGAGGCTCGCCCCGTCGCGTAGGTCCAGCAAGAGCCAGAGCGCCGTGCCCGCGGGGATGGCCCCGCCCTGCTTTTCCGCAGTGCCGGACAGCAGGAGCCAGAGCCGGCGCTGGCAGAATTGCGGAACCAGGGCCGCAATGCGCCGCCCCACGGCGTACTTGCGCAGGCGCATGACGGCGGCGGTGGGCGCGGCCCCGGAAGTGAGGCGGCTGCCCGCAAAAAAGCAGAAGGGCTCCTTGCGGTCGTGGCGCAGGCAGAACTGGCGCTTTCCCCCATTGCCGTAGAGGCTCAGGACGAGCAGGCCCGGTCCCGCCTCCTGGAGCTTCTCGATGCGGCTCCCGAGAAGCAGGGGCTCGGCGGCTTCGCAAAAGCGGCGAAAAAGATGGGCGTCCATGCGCCAACTCTACCGCGCCGCCCGCTGCGGAACAAGGTGGGGAAAAGGGGCCGCTTTACAGCCCGGGCCTGCGCGGCATAGGCTGGACGCATGGAGACGCGCGCCCGACCCGTTCCCGTGGCCCTTGTTCGCTGTCAAAGCTACGCGCCCGCGCAGGTGCGCGCGGCGGTGACGCGGGCGCTGGACGCCTCGGGCATCGCCGTGAGCCGGAACACGCGCGTGCTCGTCAAGCCCAATCTGCTCATGGCGAAGGAGCTCGCCTGCACGCAGCCGCAGGTGACGGCCGCCGTGTGCGAATGGCTGCTTGCGCGCGGGTGTCGCGTGGAGGTGGCGGATTCGCCCGGTTTTGGCCGCGCCGCCGCCGTGGCCCGGGCCATCGGCCTCACGGAGGCCCTGAAGCCCCTGGGCCTCGCCGTGGCCTCGCGGGACGGGGCCGCGCGCGTGGAGCTCGCGTTGCCGGACGGCGCCCGCCTGCCCTTCACGGTCTCGCGCCGGGCCCTTGAGTGCGACCTTGTGCTCTCCGTGGCCAAGGTCAAGGCCCACAGCCAGATGGAGCTCACCCTCACGGTCAAGAACTGCTTCGGCTGCGTGCCGGGCCTGCGCAAGGCGCTCGTCCACGCGCGCGAGGGTCAGGAACCGGCGTTCTTTGCGGACGCGCTTGCCGCGCTCTGGGCGGCGCTCCCCCCTGTGGCCGCGCTGGCCGACGGCGTCACGGCCATGCACGTCACGGGACCTTCCCGCGGCGAGCCTTTCGCCCTGGGCCTTGTGGGCGCGAGCCTGTCCGCGCCGGCGCTGGATACGGCCCTGCGCGAGCTTGTGGGCGCGCCGGAAACCCCGCTGGAAGCGGCCCTTGCGCGTCGCGCCGCCGCCGGGGACGCGTCTGCGCGGCCGGAAGCCTTCTATCCCCTGCTTGAGCCCGGCGAGTGCCGCGTGGAGGGCTTCATCGTGCCCGCCACGCTCAAGCATACGTCCTTCAGGGCCGGCCGGCTCGTGAAGAGCCTCTGCCGCCGCGCCTGGGCGGCCGTGCGGGGCTGAGTGCCGCCCCGCCTACTCCTTCCGGGGCTCGCGGGTGAGGTCGTCCTCGCTTTCGCGGGCGTGCTCCACAAAGCGCTCGGCAATGCCGGGCACCTCGCCGAGGCCCACGAGGTTGGCCTCCACCTCAAAGCCCGCGGCCTTGAGCCGCGAGGCCCAGGAATCCTCCTCCTCGCCGGCGAGGTCGTTGCGGGCATGGTCGCCGGCCACCAGCATGAGCGGCTGGAGCCACACGCGGCGCACCTTGTGGGCGCGAAGCTCCGCCAGGAGCTCGTCAAAGCTGCGGCTGCCCTCCACCGTGGCGATGAAGACCAGCGGGTCGCTGGTCTGGAAGGCGGAGCGCGTGCCCTCCAGCACGAGGTCCGCGCGGCCCTTCTCCTGCCCGTGGCCCATGAGCACGAGCGCGTCGCCCGGCTGCCTGCGCCCGGCCAGCGCGCCCAGCACATCCCTGGCCACGTCCTGCGCGTCCGCGCGCGATTCCAGCAGCGGCCGCCCCAGATAGACGGCCCTGAAGCGGCCCGGATGCTTCGCCACGTCCAGCAGCACGGCCCGCGCCAGCGACGCGAACTCCTCCCCGGCCATCACATGCAGCGACTGCACGCGCACGACCTCCACGCCGTCGCGCGCAAGCTGCGCGAGGCCGGCCGCGATGCCGCCCACGGGACGCCCCTCCCTGGCGAGCTTCTTGCGGATGATCTGCGAGGTATAGGCCCAGACCACCGGCGAATCCGGCCACGCGGCCCGAAAGGCCTTGTCCGTGGCCCTGAAGGCGGCCTCGGCCTCGGGCACGCTTGTGCCGAAGGCCACGAGCAGGATGCCCTCGCGCGGGGCTTTTGCGGCGTCCGCCTCCGCCGCCTGCGCGGGCAAGGCCGCAAGGGCAAGCAGCAGGAGCGCTGTCAGCGCGAGCAGCCGGGAAAAACGGGAAAACCGGGAGTGGGGGAAGCAACGGGCACAAGACATGGACGGCCTCCAATCGTGCGTTGAAAGGGCGTGAAGGGCGCGCCGGACACTCCGGCGGCCAGGGCGGGTTTCGGACTTGAGGGATATGGGGCGTGGGAGCGCCCCGCCATTGCTTCGCCTTCACCGGCCGTCCCGACGGGACCGGGCCAGAGCCCGTGTGCCGACTGGCTGTCGCGCCGTCCGGGAGCATCCCGCAGAACTTGGCCGCAGGATGTGGGCCGGACGGCGAGGAAGCGCCGTGCCCTCTTACCGCAGCGCGACTGTTTCCGATTTGCACGGAATTCCCCGCAATCCTGCGCCTTTACTTCTTTCGTCAAAAAATGTCAATGCCTTTCCGGCCGCATTTGGCGAAATTCCTTGCGCTTTTGGGCGCTTTCGCCTATGCTGCCAGTCCCTCGGATACGAGGAAATCCACTGGTTGTTTGGAGGCAAGGCAATTATGGCAGACATGGAAACCGGGCACGACGAAATCGATTTCGGCGCGGCCCTCGAGGACTACCTCAACCCCGATTTTGGCGATCTTGAAGAAGGCTCCATCACCAAGGGCGAGATCGTCCGCGTCAACGACGACAATGTGCTCGTGGACGTGGGCTTCAAGTCCGAGGGCCAGATCCCCACGGCCGAGTTCCGCGACGCGGCGGGCAACGTGGGCGTCAAGGTGGGCGACAGGGTGGATGTCTATGTGGTCCGCAAGAACGAGCAGGACGGCACCATCACGCTCTCCTTTGAAAAGGCCAAGCGCATGCAGGTCTTCGACCAGCTCGAGGACGTGCAGGAGAACAACAAGGTCATCAAGGGCCATATCGTGCGCCGCATCAAGGGCGGCTACACGGTGAACATCGGGGGCGTGGAGGCCTTCCTGCCCGGATCCCACGTCGATTTGCGCCCCGTGCCGGACATGGACGCCCTGGTGAACCAGGAGTTCGAGTTCCGCGTGCTCAAGATCAACCGCCGCCGCAGCAACGTCATCGTGTCGCGGCGCGTGCTGCTCGAGGAAGAGCGCGACGCCAAGCGCGCCGAGCTGCTCAAGACCCTCGAGGAAGGCCAGATCGTCAACGGCAAGGCCAAGAATATCACCGAGTACGGCGTCTTTGTGGACCTCGGCGGCCTCGACGGCCTGCTCCACATCACGGACATGAGCTGGAAGCGCATCCGCCACCCCAAGGAAATGATCACCATGGGCCAGGACCTGACCCTCAAGGTGCTCTCCTTCGACCGCGAGACCAACAAGGTCTCCCTGGGCCTCAAGCAGCTCGTGCCCGACCCCTGGCAGGACATCTCCGCCCGCTTCCCGCAGGGCGCGCGCATCAACGGCAAGGTCACCAACCTTGTTGACTACGGCGCCTTTGTGGAGCTTGAGCCCGGGGTCGAGGGCCTTGTGCACATCTCCGAAATGTCGTGGACGCGCAAGCTGCGCCATCCCTCCCAGATGGTGCACACCGGCGACGAGGTGGAGGTGGTCATCCTCGGCGTGGACGGCGAGAAGAAGCGCATCAGCCTCGGCATGAAGCAGGTCAGGCCCAACCCGTGGGAGCTCGTGGCCGAGCGCTATCCCGAAGGCACGGTGCTTGAGGGCGTCATCAAGAACATCACCGAGTTCGGCATGTTCATCGGCATCGAGGACGGCATCGACGGCCTCATCCACGTGTCCGACATCTCGTGGACCAAGAAGGTGCGCCATCCCAACGAGCTCTACAAGGTGGGCGACGTGGTGCAGGCCAAGGTGCTCGTGGTGGACCAGGGCAACGAGAAGTTCACCCTGGGCATCAAGCAGCTCGCCGACGACCCGTGGGCCCATGTGCCGGATACCTACCCCGTGGGCTGCACCATCAAGGGCACGGTGACAAATATCACCGACTTCGGCCTCTTCGTCGAGGTGGAGGAAGGCATCGAGGGCCTGGTGCACGTGTCCGAGCTCTCGGGCAAGAAGCTCAAGACCCCGGCCGAGGCCTTCAAGGAAGGCCAGGAGATCCAGGCCAAGGTCATCCACGTCAGCGCGGAGGAGCGCCGCCTCGGCCTCTCCATCAAGCAGATCAAGGACGAGGAGGAGCGCCGCAAGCCCAAGGAATTCCACGCCGGACCGCAGGAAAGCGGCCAGAGCCTGGGCGACCTGCTCAAGGCCGCCGCGCAGGAGAACAGCGAGGAATAACTCCGGCTGTCCAGTGCAGCAAGGAAGATGAAAAAGGGCAACCCGTGCGGGTTGCCCTTTTTGCGATTTAATTGGAGGTGATGATATTATACCACATAAGATTTATACTTCTGTTTTCAGGGAGAATATCCAGGAAATCCAACTTCGCACAGTGCTTGCTCTCCGTATAAAAGTTGAATCACTTCCGATTTGGAACAGGTTTGCTGCCTGCATTAGAGAAATAATTGCTCCCTTATCCGGGATGTCGCCTTCCTGGAGTGTACGTCTCATGACCTCATGGAAAATCACATGCTGTAAAATACATTCGCAAAAGGCAAGCTGTCTCTCCCTAAAATCTTTCTTTATTACATTTTTTCCTTTTTCTGAGAGTTTATATGCGGGTAAACTCACCTTAGTTTCCTTTTCTATTAATCCAAGATACCTTCCGGCATCGGTGTAATACCTCGTCTGCCTTGAGTTAAAAGCATATACTTCTGTAATTTCATCATCCGTGAGGGGACTATTTTGCAAGAGCTCACAAATATTGATTACTCTTTCAAATCGATCCGCTTGCGGAAATGGTACCTGGGGTTCCGGCTCAATGCTCACCCCCGAAAAAATCGTTTCAATATCCCGCATTGATATGGCGGTTGGTTCGATGGAGTAGTTTTTTTGTTTAATAAGGTGGAGAGAGTTATAGTTATTAATGTCATCAAATTTATATTCAAAAAATCTGTATATTCGATTGGAAAAGATCATAAATATGGGGCGGATCTGCTTTTTCAGATTAGTCTTCAAAACTCGAAAGGGATAATATAATTGTCGTATAAGAAAATCCTCTGATATATCACGCTTGGCTTCAAAAATAGCGAGGCTTTCAATTCCTTCATAGGCGGCATCTATCTCAATTTGAGAATTCCTCACGACGATGCTGAATATTTTATCGCAGGTGGAGCAGTCTATTTTAAAGGAAAATACCCCAGAACCCATTCGACCGGAAACAGTAGCATATATTTCATCTTCGCCGAGGAAATCCGAAAGAATCCCGGCTGCCACCGCACAATTCAGAGCCACGGCTTCGCTTGAAATCGCGGCCGGGTTAATACTCTCTAAAAACGTGGGTAGCGTGCACTGGGTAATGGGTGACGCGAAGGGTTCAAGTTTGTGATAAGCGGCAAAATGCGAAATGATGTATTCACCTCGCGCGGTAGGCAGGATAGCCAAATTATTTTCCTGAAATATGCTCGGCAGATTTACCCAGTGATCGAATTTTGTCATTAATCTTGGTTCACGAAATTCCTTGATAGCAGACGCAGAAATAGTAAAGGAACCATTAGTAGCAATATGGTCTAAAATATTATACTTTCCAAAAAGACATTTCCATGCTTTTTCATTATTAAGTGTGTCTTTATCACTCATAATTTGTCACCACCACTTCAGGAACATTACCGCGCTTATTCCCAATAGAATTGATATTTCGTTTTGCTGGAAGCACCTTTATCCGATAGGCCGAGTATTGTTCTTTTATAAAGTCCGTTGCGGAATTTGAGAGCATAAATTTTATTCCCCGACTGTCCAATTCATCACATTGTTCCCGGAGCCTTATTTGAGCATCTTTTCCGAAGCCTCCTTTGGTGTATCCAGTGAAATTTGCGGTATCCGAGACAGGATCGTAAGGAGGATCAAGATATACAAAGCTTTTCCTGGGTAAGTCTTTCAAGACATGCGTGTAGTCGCATGAGGTGAAGTCTACGTTATTGGTAGTCAAATAGCGATTAACAGCCCGCAGAATTGATGCATTGACTATATTCGGATTTTTATAATTGCCGAAGGGAGTATTAAATTCCCCAGCATTATTGACTCTAAATAATCCATTATAGCACGTTTTATTTAAATACACTAAGCGCGCAGATTTTTTAAGAAGAGAGAGGCTGTTATAATATTCTTTATCTCTATCCCATTCTCGCACAGAATAAAAAGAATCTGAATCATTTTTAAACTTTTGTAATTCTGATATAAGACTTTCGACATCATCACGAACTACGGAATAGAGTCCTATTAAATCAAAATTTATATCATTTACAATAGCTTTTTTGGGTTGTATGGCAAAAAGGAGGGCACCGCCGCCCAAAAAGGGTTCACAATATGTATAGTCAACCAGTCGGCGCGGGAGAAGAGGCAGGAGCTCTGGCAGTAATTGCCGTTTTCCTCCCACCCATTTGACGATTGGTGATACAAGAATGTTTTTTGACATTGTTTTTTGTATTACTGATATAT
>CAMWTD010000036.1 GCA_947177085.1 uncultured Desulfovibrio sp. | reverse complement strand
CCGGCGGCGCGGCTTGCCCGCGATTTCGGAAGGGATGGTGACGGTGAAGGCGCTGCCCGCGCCTTCCTCGCTGTACACCTCGATGGTCCCGCCCATGGCCAGCACGAGCTCCCGGGCGATGGGCATCCCCAGGCCCGAACCCTTGAGGGCCGTGTCCTTCTGGGCGCGCGGGTCCTGGGTGAAGGGGTCGAACAGCGTTTGCAGGAAGGCCCTGCTCATGCCCCGGCCCGTGTCGCGGCAGCGGTAATAGGTGCGCACATGGCGGCGGTCCAGGCGCTCCTGCCGCACGGACACGATGACCGAGCCGCCCCCCGGCGTGAACTTGATGGCGTTGCCGATGATGTTGATGAGCACCTGCTTCACGCGCGTCTCGTCGCCCATGACCCAGGGGTCGGGCACGGCTTCCTCCAGCGTGAGGCGCAGGCCCGCCTTTTCGGCGTGCGAGGCCTGCATGAAGATGACGTCCGCGATCATGGCGGTGATGGAATAGCGCTCATGGGCGATGTCCACCTTGCCGGCCTGGAGCCTGGTCATGTCAAGCACGTCGTTGAGCAGCGCGATGAGGTAGTCCGCGAGGCTGCGCGACTTGTTGAGCCAGTCGCGCACCTGGGAAAGGCGCGCCGGGTTCTCCACATGGGAGGAAATGAGGTGGTTGAGGCCGATGATGCCGTTGAGCGGCGTGCGTATCTCATGGCTCATGCTGGAAAGGAATTCGCTGCGCGCGCGCACGGACTCATGCGCCTCGGAGAGCTTCTTGCGGCTTGAGATGCCGTAGAGCATGAGCAGGGTCAGCACCAGCACCACGAGCCCGAGCAGGGAGAGCCCCATGACCGAGAAGGTGGCCTGGCGCTCCACGAGAAAGTCGTTGCTGACCACCATGACGAGATACCAGTCGAGCTTCGGGTCCTGCCGGTCCGCGAAGGGCGCGCAATAGACGAGCTTTTTCCCGCCTCCGTCCTCGAGGTAGAAGCTGAAGACCTCGCGCTTCGCCATGCGTGCCACGATGTCGCGCTTGGCGAGGCTGCATTTCCCGGCGGCGAGCTGGGTGAAGAAGTTGGTGTCGTTGCGCAGGTAGATGTCGCGCTTGTCGCCCACCACATAAGCCCCGTTCATGTCGATGACGGCGCTCACGCCGTAGGACTTGCCGTCCTTGACGAAGCCCTCGATGATCAGGTGCTCCTGCAGGAAGCTGATGTCGGTGCAGCCGAGGAGGGCGGTCATGCGGACGCCGTCCACGCTGAAGTCGTCGAGCTTCATGGCGTAGAGGATGGACTCGTGCGAGATGCCGGCAAATTCCGCATTGTCGTCGAAGCGGAGCACGAGCATCCTGCTCTCGCTGGCCTCGAAAAGGGGGAGAAAGTCGAAGCGGCCGCCGAGGCCTTCCTGGTCGCGGGTATAGATGAGGTAGTTGTCGGTGAAGATGCGGCCGTCCTCCGCCAGCATGAAGAGCCGCGTGAAGGCGGTGGTGGCGGCTTCGAGGTTGAGCTGTGCCTCCAGCTCCCTGAGCGACGACGTGCCCTGCGCGGCGAGGCGCTTTTCCACGCCGGAAAGCTCGTCCAGGAACAGCTCGAGGCACGTGCGCAGGGCGCGCTTGTCGTGCTCGGCCACCTCGTTGACGCTGAAGAGGATGTTGCGCTCGATGACCTCGTGCAGCTTTACGGTGTAAAAGAAAATCAGCAGCGAAACGATGCCGAGAAAGAGCAGGAGCAGCTTGCTGTAAAAAATCTTGTCACGCCTGCGCATGGAAACGCTCCCCTCAGGTTCCATGAGGGATTACTCGCAAATGACGCCAGGCAGCCGGGGCCGCGCCGGAGCAGTGCCGCGCCGGTCTTTTGGCCCGGGGGCTGCCCGTGGCCCGACGCCCCGGATGCTCGCGAAAAGGCAACGCGCACACGCCCGGGCGGCCGGGCCCGCTGGGCAGGCGTGCGGCCGCCGGGCTGACGCGCGAAAAGGGCATCGCGGCAACTCCGGGCACGATGGCGCGCCCCTCTCCGGGCGTATGCGGCACGCCGGGCAAGGGGCCCCATCAAGAGCCATTGATATGTGGTCAGGCCAAAGTATAGCCCAATGGGCCCGTGGTGGCAATGGCGTCCGGAAAGCCGCGCCGCCCGGGCCTGCGCGGACGTCCGTGGCCCGTGTGCGTCCCCCGTGCGCGGCCCCCGCACGCAAGTCTTGACATCTTGCCCGGCCCGGACTACAAGACAACTCCACCTGTGGGGAAGTAGCTCAGCTGGGAGAGCATCGCCTTCGCAAGGCGGGGGTCGAGGGTTCAAATCCCTTCTTCTCCACCAGGAATTTCAAGGGGCTTGCAAGTTCTTCTTGCAAGCCCCTTTTTGTCTGAAATGGTGGGTCGAAGCCTGCAAAGGCAGGGCGCTCCGGATAGGCGGCTGCGGTCGCACCCCAGGCATGGCCCCTGCGTTCCGGGCGCGGGGAGAAACGCCGGCGTTAAAAAACAGGTCTGTCGGCGTCAGCTCCGGGCAGCGTCAGCGTGTGCGCCAGGCTCTCCGCCATGCGGTCTATCTGTTCGCGCCCCCGCAACTGCGAGATCCATTCCTCCGGGATGGATCCAGGGCCATGGGCGGCCGCGGCCAGCGCGCCCGTGACGGCCCCCGTGGTGTCAGTATCTTCGCCGAGGTTCACGGCCCTGAGCACGGCATCCCGGTAGGTGTCGGTCGTCAGGAAGCTCCACAGCGCAGCCTCAAGCGTATCGACCACAAAGCCGCTGCTGCGGATGTCGGCTTCCGGCAGGTCCCGGATGTCCTCCTTGAGGATGCGGCGGAATTTTTCCAGCGCCGCGGCATCCAGAAAGGACGGCGGCGTGGCCAAGTCCTCGCGCAGCTCCGCATACGCCTTTTCCTTGGGGATGCCGGCGGTGAGCTTGCGCAGCGCTTCCAGAAAGATGAAGCAGGCCGTCACCGACCATGCGTGGGCGTGCGTGACCGATGAGACGGCTTTGATGATCCGGAAGCGCGCCTCGGGGCCGCGCCCGGCGAGCAGGAAGACCAGCGGCGCCACGCGCATGAGGCTGCCGTTGCCGTTGTCCCGCTCTTCCGTGCCGCCGGCCTGTTCCGGCGGCACGCCGCGCTTGAGGCGGCCGATGGCCCGGGCCGTGGCGTTGCCGACGTCAAAAACTGCGCCATGCGGCGTGAAAGCGCCCGCGTCATGCCAGGCGATGAAGTTGCGCGCAAGACGCGGCAGGGAGACCGCATCCCCGGCAATCGCGTCCGCCAGCGCCAGCGTGAGCGAGGTGTCGTCCGACCATGTGCCCGCCGGCTGGTCATGGGTGCCGTGGCCGCGCATGCCGTCGATACGGAAGCTGCCGCGCGGCCGGAACTCCACGGGCACGCCGAGCGCGTCGCCCACGGCCACGCCGAGCAGGAGGGCGCGGATGCGTTCGGCCTGTTTGTCCACGGTCTTTCTTTTTCCGTCCATGCCTGTCGTCCCTCCGGATGAGCCGCGAATATGGCGGCAGCCGTCATGCGCGGCCCTCATGTCTCTATGCTCCCACATTGCGCCGGTGACAAGGAAGAGGTTGAGATCTCTCCTTTCTGAAAATGAATTTCAATTTTATTGACAGGCCCATCGACCTGTGCCATCCTCCTTCCGCACACCAAGGGAAAAACGTAGTAGCACGTTTTTTAATTTGTTGACACGGGTTGCTGCCCGTGTCATGTCCTGGGTGCAAACCGCTGTCCGGCCACACGTCGGGGCAGCGAAAATCCCAGAGGAGGGAGCATGAAGACGAGGCGAGAGGGGAAGATGAAGGGGAAAAAACTGCTCTGCACCCTGTTCCTGGCGGCGGCGCTCCTGCTCGGTGGAAGGACGCCGGCGCAGGCCATCGACTTCAAGGTGAGCGGCGAATGGCTGGTGGGCTTCGGCGCGGGCACGGGCGAGCTCTACAGCAAGTACCGGGAGCCGGGCCACGGCCCCAAGACGCGCACCAACACCAACGACACCTTTGAGGCCAACCAGCGCGTCCGCCTCCAGCTTGACGCCGTGGCCTCCGAGTCCCTCTCCGGCACGGTGGGCATCGAGATCGGCGACCAGCGCTGGGGCATGGCCGAACAGGGCGGCGCCCTCGGCGCGGACAGCACCAATGTCATCAAGCTCAAGAACGCCTACATCGACTGGGCCGTGCCCGCCACGGAGCTTTCCTTCCGCATGGGCATCCAGGGTCTGGCGCTGCCCAATGCGGCCGGCGGCTCGGCCATCATGGACGCCGACGTGGCCGGCATCGTGGCGAGCTACAAGTTCACGGACGCCGTGAGCCTCACCGCCCTGTGGATGCGGCCGGTCAACGACAACTTCGGAGAGGACTATTTCGACAGGCACAGCGACCGCGCGGGCTACCTCGACAACATGGACCTCTTCGCCGTGTCCCTGCCCGTCGCCCTTGATGGCTACGAGGTGACGCCCTGGGTCATGTACGGCATGCTGGGCAGGAACTCGCTGCGCGGGCTTGCCGAGGTGAACGAGGCCGAGCCTTGGGAGACCTCGGACGGCATCCTCGGCCTCACCGTGCCGGGCCTGACCCCGGGCTTCAACTTCGCCCACGGCTCGCCGCTCACCACGGCGAGCACCAGCAAGACCTACGGCAGCATGTTCTGGGCCGGGCTTCCCATCGTCATTTCCGTGCTCGACCCGCTGAACATCGAGATCGACCTCAATTATGGCTTTGTGGAGGAGATGGGGCGCTTTGACATCATCAAACGCGGCAACGAGGGCGACATCGTGCGCGGGAGCACCCAGCGCCAGGGCTGGCTCGCCAAGGCCCTCGTGGAATACAAGCTCGAATGGGGCGTGCCCGGCATCTTCGGCTGGTACGCCTCCGGCGACGACGGCAATGTGAAGAACGGATCGGAGCGCCTGCCCTCCATTGCCGGCGCGGGCAACTTCACCTCCTTCATCGGCGACGGCAACCTCGCCTGGGGCTCCTTTGACGACAGTTGCGACTGGGCCATGACCTATTCCGGCACCTGGGGCGTGGGCCTGCAACTGCGCGACATGAGCTTCATCGAGGATCTCACGCACACCTTCCGCGTGGCCTATTGGGGCGGAACCAACAGCCCGTCCATGGTGAAGTATATGGAGAGCGCCTCTTCCTGGCGCGAGGGCTACGGCGGCGACGGCCCCTACCTCACCACCAACGACGGGCTTCTGGAATTCAACCTCGTCAACCAGTGGCAGATGTATGAAAACCTCGAGCTCAACCTGGAGCTCGGCTACATCGTCAACATGATGGACCAGGACACCTGGCAGAAGGCCGGCTATTACGGCGGCACGGGCAATGGCAGCTTTGAGAAGCAGGACGCCTGGAAGGCCCAACTGACCTTCGCCTATTCGTTCTAGGGGAGAGGCGGAAAAAATACCAAAGGCCGCGGAGGCAAGCCCCGCGGCCTTTTCAATCTCCGGCCAAAAGCCGGAGGCGTTGCGAACCGCTGTTATTCCGCGGCGAGCTGGATGCGCTCGAAGCCCGTCACCGTGATGGTGTCGTTCACGGCCTTGGCCGCCTCGCGCACCACATCGGCCACGGTCTTCTTGTCGTCGCGGATATAGGGCTGCTCCAGGAGGCAGACTTCCTTCTGGAATTTCTTCACCGCGCCCTCGGCGATCTTGTCCACGATATTGGCGGGTTTGCCCTCTTCCAGAGCCTTCTGGCGGTAGACTTCGCGCTCGCGCTCCACGGCGGCCGCGTCGAGGCTCGAGGCGTCGAGGGCCATGGGGTTGGTGGCGGCCACCTGCATGGCGAGGTTCTTGGCGAGGTTCTTCACTTCGGGCTTGTCCACGCTCTCCGCCTTGCCGCAGGTGAGGAAGACGAGCACGCCGATCTTGCCGTTGGCGTGGATATACTGGCCCACGACTTCGGTGTCGGCCGCCTTGGTGTGCCGGGCGAACTTGCCGAGGCGCATGTTTTCGCCCACCGAGGCGATGAGCTGCTTCACCTCGTCGCCCACGATGCCGTCAAGGCCGGCGGCGTCGGCCGGAGCATGCTCCAGCACGGCCTCGGCCACGCGCTTCGCCATGTTCTGGAACTGGTCGCCGCGGGCGACGAAGTCCGTCTCGCACATGAGCGAGGACATGGCCACGTGCTTGCCGTCCGCGCTCACGGCGGAGGTGACGAGGCCCTCGCAGGTGGCGCGGTCGGACTTCTTGGCGGCCTTGGCCATGCCCTTCTGGCGCAGCCAGTCCACGGCCTTTTCCATGTCGCCGTTCACTTCGACGAGGGCCTTCTTGCAATCCATCATGCCTGCGCCGGTTTTTTCGCGCAGTTCCTTGACCATTTGTGCGCTGATCGCCATTGCTTTCTCCAAAAAACGGCTGGCGGTTTCCCGCGCCGGAAAGAACGTGCTGTTTCGGGGCCGCGCGGGGCGCGGCCGGGCTTCGCAACCGGCGGCTACAGGGCCGCGTTGACCTCGGCTGCCACGGCGTCGGCCACTTCCTTCTCTTCGGTGGCGGCCACGGCGGCGGCGGCCACGTCCTCGGCGAGCGCCGCGTCCGCCATGACCTCTTCGGCCTGGGCGACGTTGCGGGTGTCCTTCATCATGGCCTCGCCCTCGAGGCAGGCTTCGGCGAAGGCGGTCACGAAGAGCTTGATGGCGCGGATGGCGTCGTCATTGCCCGGGATGATGAAGTCGATATTGTCGGGGTCGCAGTTGGTGTCGGTCACGGCCACGATGGGGATGCCGAGCTTGCGGCATTCCTTGACGGCGATGTCTTCCCGGTTGGGGTCGATGATGAAGGCGAGCTGGGGCAGGCGGTCCATGTTCTTGATGCCGCCCAGGGATTCCTCGAGCTTGTGCATCTCGCGCTCCAGAAGCAGCACTTCCTTTTTCTGGTAGCGGTTGATGGAGCCGTCTGCGAACATGGATTCCAGCTTCTTCAGGCGCTCGATGCTCTTCTGGATGGTGACGAAGTTGGTGAGCGTGCCGCCCATCCAGCGGTTGGTCACATAGAACTGGTGCGCGCGCGAGGCCTCGGCGGCCACGGCCTCCTGGGCCTGGCGCTTGGTGCCGATGAAGAGCACCTTGCCGCCCCTGGCGACGGTGTCCACCATCTTGTCATAGGCGTCGCGGAACAGCTTGACCGTCTGCTGCAGGTCGATGATGTGGATGCCGTTGCGCGCGCCGAAGATGTAGGGGCGCATCTTGGGGTTCCAGCGCCGGGTCTGGTGTCCGAAGTGGACCCCGGTTTCCAGCATCTGCTTCATGCTGACGTAGGCCATGAGTTCCTCCAAATGGGTTGTGCCTCCACCCCGGCCTTTGGGGCCTTCCACCCCGGGGTGGCCGGATGCGCCGCGCATCCGCCCGGGGACCCCGGAAAGCCGCCGGAGTGTGCGGAATGGGAACGAGTCTCATAGCCCAAAAGAGCGCGGCTGGCAAGCGTTTCTCCCCGGGGGCATGGCTTCCGGGCGCAAAAAGTCCCGGCGGCCGCGAGGGCTGCCGGGACGTGCGTTATGCGTTCGATGATTCGAGAGCTTGCCGCTAGAACCACGCGCCCGCGAGCACGCGGTCGGTGATCCAGATCCACAGCGGGCAGAAGCCGATGAAGAGGATGACGCTGAGTGTCAGGGACGAGGTGCCCGTGGCCACGTAGGTGTCGTACTCGTCGGCGATGATGATGCCGGAGAAGGCCGGGGGCAGGGCGCAGGCCACGACCAGCATCTTGATGTTCAGCGGATCCATGGCGCAGAGCACGCCGCCGATGAGGGCGAGCGCCGGCATGACGATGAGCTTCAGGATGGAGCCCAGGATGGCCTGCCAGTTGATGACCACCTTGATGGACGAGAGGGTGATGCCGGCGGAGAACACGGCCATGGAGGCGTTGGCCTTGGCGATGAGGTCGAAGGACGGGCTCGCCCATTCAGGCCACGGAATGCCCACGAGCACCCAGATCACCGCCAGGATGGGCGACCAGGCAACGGGCTGTTCCAGGGCGTGGATGACCGGCAGCCACGCGCTTTCCTTCTTGCCGCCCTTCTGCTTTTCCAGCGAGGCGTTGAGCAGCGAGAGACCCACCGGGATGCCCACGGCGTTGACCACGATGCCCACGATGGCGACCACCAGGGCCACGGCCGGCGTGGCGCCGAAAATCGGCTCCAGCACGGCGAACCCGAGGAAGCCGATGGTGGGGGAACCGCTGATCAGTGCGGACACGGCAGCGTCCGCGCCGGTGTTGTTCTTGAAGCACCTGTAGATGAAATACACGGCCATGAAGCAGGCCATGATGACCACAAGCGAGACCAGGGAGAGCTTGATGTCCTTGTAGAGCATGTCGCGGCTGGCCTGGGCGATGGAGACGAACAGAGCCGCGGGCAGGGCGTAGTCAAGGACGACCTTGTTGAACTTCTTGGAGTCTTCGCCGTTGAAGATGCCCTTCTTGCCGGAGATGTACCCGGCCAGCATGACCACCACGATCGGCACGATGGCGTACAGGATGATATGTGACATGAAATCTTCCCCTTGGGGATGCAGGTGAGGTGGAGGGGCCGGGAACGTCCCCGGCCCCCGCTTCCGCTAGGCGATGGGATGCTGGAGAGCTTCAGGGTTGAGGTAGCCGATGTGGCCGCTTTCCTTGCCGGAGTCCGCCGCGAGCTGCACGTTGATGATGCAGGGCTTCTTGGAGGCGATGGACTCGGTGAGCGCGGCCTTGAGCTCTTCGGGCGTGGTCACATAGTAGCCCTTGGCGCCGAAGGCTTCGCCGATCTTTTCGTAACGGGCGTTGATGTCCAGCGTGGTGGGCGCCGGGTCGCCGTTGTGCGCCATGTTGACGCCGATGCCGTTGTAGATGCCGCCGTTGTTGAACACCACCACCGTGCAGGGCAGCTTGAAGCGGCAGATGGTGGCCACTTCCATGCCGGAGAAGCCGAAGGCCGAGTCGCCCTCGATGGCGACCACGCTCTTGCCCGTGGAAACGGCCGCGCCGATCACGGAGCCCATGCCCATGCCCATGATGGCCCAGGTGGCGCAGTCGATGCGGTGGCGGGGCTTGAACATGTCGATGGTGTCGCGGGTGTCGTCAAGGGTGTTGGCGCCCTCGTTGACGAGGATGACGTCCGGGTTGCCCTCGATGATGGGCTTGATGGCGTTGAGCGCGGCCCAGTGGGTCATGGGCATGTCCTTGGCGTGGGAGGCCAGGCGCTCGGCGAACTTGCCGTTCTTTTCCTTGGTCTCGGCCTGGAGGCCGCTCACCCACGAGGGGTCCATGCTCATCTTGTAGTTGGGCAGCTTCTCGAGGATGGCCGAGACGGAGCTGTCGAGGTCGCCCACCACGGGCGCGGCGATGGGCCGGTTGCAGTCCATCTCGTCCGGGTCGATGTCAAGCTGGATGAACTTGCCTTCCGGGTTCCACTTGCCGTGGCCGCGCGAAAGCAGCCAGTTGAGGCGCGCGCCCACGAGCATGACCACGTCGGCCTTCTCCATGATGGTGGAGCGGCAGGCGAGAGCGCTCAGCGGGTGATTGTCCGGCATGAGGCCCTTGGCCATGGACATGGGGTAGAAGGGGATGCCCGTCTTCTCGACGAGGGCCTTGATCTTGTCGTCGATCTGGGCATAGGCCGCGCCCTTGCCGAGCAGGATGGCCGGCCGCTTGGCCGAGGCCAAGAGCTTGAGCGCGCGGTCGACGGAGTCGGGCGCGGGAATCATCTTCGGGCACGGGTCCACCGGCGTGAAATACCAGGGCTCGGCCGTCTTGGCGTCCACGATCTGGCCGAGGCACGGCGTGGTGATGTCCAGATAGACGCCGCCGGGCCGCCCGGAAACCGCGGCGCGGTAGGCGCGGGCCACGGCCGTGGGGATGTCCTTGGGGTCGTTGACGCGGAAGGCGGCCTTCACGAGGCCCTTGGCCACGTTGAGCTGGTCAAGGTCTTCATAGCCGCCCTGGCCCATGTCCACGGGCTCGCGGTCGCTGGAGCCGGAAATCTGGATCATGGGATAGCAGTTGACCGTGGCGTTGATGGTGGCCGTGAGGCCGTTGAGGAAACCGAGAGAGCTCACCGTGAGGAGCAGGCCCGGCTTGCCGGTGAGGTAGCCGTGCGTGGCCGCGGCCATGCCCGCCTGCTGCTCGAAGCGGAAGCCCACGAACTTGATGCCCTGCTGCTGGCAGAGATAGGCGAAATCCGTCACCGGGATGCCCACGAGGCCGTACATGGTGTCGAGGCCGGCGTTTTTGAGCGCCTTGGCGAGGATATACATGCCGGTGATCTGTTCAGGAAAGTGCGGAGCGGCCGCGGAACTTGCTTGCGTCGTCATTTATATGCCCCTCTGGGTGGGAAGAGTTAGGGAGTGGGGAAGAAAAGGTCCCGGCGGTAAACTCTGTGCGGGGGCTCGTGAAGGGGCGGCCGCCCTTGCGTGAAAACCCGGAAGAGGGGGTGGAGGCTCCCGCTTCCGGGCTCTTTTTCGCTACGCCTTCTTGAGCGGCTCGGTGGTACCGTTGGCCGCGAACTTGGCGATGTCCGCGTCGGTGAAGCCCACGCTCTTGAGGACTTCCTCGTTGTTGCCGCCCAGGGTCGGGCAGGGGCCGTAGGTGGGCTGGAAGTTGCTCATGGTGAAGGGCACGCCCACGGTGACGAAGGTGCCGACCTTGCCGCCGTAGCCGGGCTGGTCAATCTTGACGAGGGTGTTGCCGTCATAGAGGCTCTCGTCGGTCATGATTTCCTTGGTGTTGAGCACCGGGCCCACGGGAACGGCGTACTTGGCGAGGTGTTCGGTCACTTCGTACTTGTCGCGCGTGGCCGCCCATTCGCCGATGCGCTTGTAGATGGCCTGCTTATGCTTGTCGCGCGCGTCGGCGGTGTTGAAATCGGGGTTGGTGAGCCAGTCCTGGAAGCCCATGCCCTCGCAGAACTTCTCGAAGCTCTTGGCGTCGCGCTGGATGATGATGTAGACGCAGTCGTTGGGGTCCTTGGGGAAGTTCTTGCACTTGTAGGTCCAGCCGAGCACGCCCGAGCCTTCCTGGTTGCCGGAGCGCGGCACATAGTCGCCGAACTTCTGGTCGGGATACTGCGGGAACTGCGTGAGATAGCCGATGCGGTCGAGGGTGAGCTGGTCGCGCGTCTTGATGCGGCAGAGGTTGAGGCAGGCATTGTGCATGGACTGGTACACGAGGCAGCCTTCGCCGGTGTGCTCGCGCTGCACGAGGGCGGCGAGCAGGCCGATGGCGAGGTGCATGCCGGTGTTGGAGTCGCCCAGGGCCGCGCCGCTCTGGGTCGGGATATTGTCCGGGCCTTCCCACCAGCCGGTGGTGGAGGCGGCGGCCGCCGTCACCTGCGCGACAGGCTCATAGGCCTTCAGGTGCGCGAAGCGCGAGGACAGGGGGAAGCCTTTCAGCGTGCCGTAGATGCACTTGGGGTTCAGTTTGTGAACCACTTCCCAGGAGAAGCCCAGCTTGTCCATGGCGCCGGGATGGAGGTTTTCCACGAAGATGTCGGCTTCCTTGATGAGGCGCGTCAGGATTTCCTTGCCGTCGGGCGTGGCCGCGTCGAGACTCAGGGATTTTTTGTTGGAGTTGAGCTGCAGGAAGTAATAGCTCGGGCAGTCCGGGTCGAACTGCAATTCTTTACGGGTGGCGTCGCCGTGACCGGGACGCTCGATTTTGATGACGTCGGCGCCGAGCCAGGCGAGCAGCTGGGTGCAGGAGGGGCCGGACTGGACGGCGGTGAAGTCGACGATTTTGATGCCTTGCAAAGGAGCGGTGTTCATGGAGTGTCTCTCAGTGGTAAGGGTGATGGGAAAGGTACGTTGTCTGCCCTGAAGCATAAACCTTGCCAAATAAGGGAATTGACTTCAGGCAAGGATTTGAGGCCAGAATGGGAAAATGCCCCCCGGCGGGCTGTGCGCAATTTTTAGGCATCGGCCTTGCCCATCCCCTGTAAAAAAATTGCGCACCTGTCTAAAAATCAACCAGCCCCGGCACGAGCGGCGGCGTGGCGGCGTCCCGGCCTCGCGCCGGCCCGGCGCGGCGAACAAAAAAGTCGGCATTTCCTGCGTATTTACGTTAGCAAATTTTTTTTGTACAAGGGGCCTTGAGAGAAAATTCCAAACATTGCCGGGAGATACCGGGACGGCCCCGGGCGTTCTCCGGCCGGTCCTTGCCATTACCCGCCTTTATGAAGCGATTCGCCGCCCTTTGCCTCCATACGCTCTGCCTGCTGGCGCTGGTCGCCCCGGGGGCGGCCAGCGCCGTGGATTTCAAGGCCCGCGGCCAGTGGATAGCGAGCTTCGGCTACGGCATGAACGGCAAGTTCGTGCAGGATGCCGGCTTCACCGGCTTCATCCCCGGCCAGGACAATTTCAACGCGCGCGA
The DNA here is from genome assembly GCA_947177085.1 of uncultured Desulfovibrio sp. GTDB lineage: Bacteria > Desulfobacterota > Desulfovibrionia > Desulfovibrionales > Desulfovibrionaceae > Desulfovibrio. The sequence continues at coordinate 1,745 of CAMWTD010000036.1, read as the reverse complement.
GAAGGTGGCCCTGCAACTGGACGCCGAGGTCTCGCGCACGCTTTCGGGCAGCCTTTACCTCGACATCGGCGACATCATCTGGGGGCAGGAGGAAAGCGGCGGCGCCCTCGGCGCGGACGGGCGCATGGTCAAGGTGGGCAACGCCTTCATCGACTGGGCCCTGCCCACCGCGCCCCTCAGGGTGCGCATGGGCATCCAGAGCATCAAGACGCCGGCCTATGCCTCGGGCAATTCCATCTTTAATGGCAGCGTGGCCGCGGTGGTCGCCAACTGGGCCTTTTCGGAGCGGCTCAGCGTCACCGGGGCCTGGGCCCGACCCTACAACGACAACGGCCCCGGCAGCGCGGCCAGCCCGGTTTTTGGCGACAATGTGGACGCCTTCGGCCTGCTCGTGCCCCTGCAACTGGAAAAGGCGACCCTCGTGCCCTGGGGGGCCTTTGCCGTCGTCGAGCCCCATGCAGCGCGCGGGGAGAACGAGCGCTACCCCTTCGGCAATTTCGCCAACATGGGGGGCGACGCCGGCAATTTCCGCGAGGGCATGTTCCCTGCCGGCGGCAGCCGTCACCGGGACTTTGCGGACGCCAACGGCGAGCGGGCCGTGAGCTCGCGCGCCACGGCCTTCTGGGCGGGCCTGACCGGAAAGATCGACCTGCTCGCCCACTTGCGGATAAGCTTTGACGCGGAATATGGCGAAACACGCTGGAGGGACGACAGCCGCCTGGACCGGCGCGGCTGGCTCGCCACCCTCTGCCTCGATTCCGAGCATGACTGGGGGATGCCCGGCGTTTACGCCTGGTACGCCAGCGGCGACGACGCCAACCCGGCCAACGGCTCGGAGCGCCTGCCGGCGCTTGATCCGGGCAATTCCATCACCTATTCGCCGCTGGCCTATGACGGCTCGCACTACATCGAGCGCAACGCGCTCATCGGCAACAATCTCGCGGGCACTTTCGGCATCGGCGTCCGGGCCGCGCACCTGCGCTTTTGGGAGAACCTGTCGCAGACCCTCTATTTCAACTATATCCGGGGCACGAACAGCCGGGCCATGGCGCGCAAGCTGTCGCTTCAGGGCCTCTGGGCCAACGGCATGGCGCTTCCCGGGGCGCGGGCGGGCGGCGGCGCGGACCTCGGGATGCCCAACCTCTATCTCACCACGGGCGACAGCGCGCTGGAGCTCGCCACCACGGCCCGGTGCAGGCTCAACGAGCATTTTTCGCTCTTTTGCAGCGCGGGCTGGATCGGCCTCACGCTGGACGCCGGCGAAGATGCCTGGGGCGCGCGACACGCCTTGGGCGAGGCCATCCCCTCCACGGCCAACGCCTGGAATGTGAACCTGAGCTTTATCGCGTCCTTTTGAGGCTGCCGGAGACGCCCCGGCCACCCGGCAAATCCCGCATCTTCTTTCCGGCAAGGGGCGCAGCTCCTTCCACCCGCGTGCCGCACTCTCTCAGGTGCAGTGCGCCCCATGGCCCCCGCTTGACATCCTGCTACGGTTTTCCTACACAAAAATTTATGTCAACTGATACAAAAATGAGGAGGCAAGGATGAAGTTCGCGGAACCCGTCTACCGGCCCCCCATGGAGGCCAATTCGCTGCTCTTGCCCGTGACCCAGAGTTGTAACTGGAACAAGTGCAATTTCTGTTACCGGCTCAAGGAGTATCCGTTTCTCGTCACCACGCCGGAGGATCTCGAGCAGGAGATCCTGAGCCAGAGGGCCTTTTATCCGCCCGACACGGACATCTTC
>CAMWTD010000035.1 GCA_947177085.1 uncultured Desulfovibrio sp. | reverse complement strand
AGTCTAGAGGGGGGGAGCCTGAGCTGGGTGCATAGTGAAAATGAGTAACCAATGGGGTAACAAAAATTTTTCCATGAAAAATCAGATAATAAAATTAGTGCTATGTAAATGGTATTCGTAAGCCTCCCTTGCTACCAGTTCTTTCCGAAATTCCGCCAGCGGCCGCAAGCCTTGGCGGAATTTTTTATGGCAGAGCTGCCCTCACGTCCCATGGGCATTGGCGGGCGCGGGGCGCTCTTGCCAAAATATGCCAATCGTCTACACTCATGGGCAAAAGCGGGGGAATCTCCCCGCGGGAAACCTGCATGGAACAGGGGCCGGCCGGGCCATTGTCGCGCACGTGGAGGGGAGCATGACAAGACTCGTCAAGGACATCAAGCGCATTGCGCTTATCGCCCATGACAATATGAAGGAAGGGCTCATCGACTGGTGCATGCAGCACAAGGCCGCGCTGGAGCGCCACGACCTTTGCGGCACTGGCACGACTTCGCGCCTCATACAGGAGTCCACGGGCCTCCATGTCAAATCTTTCCTGAGCGGCCCTCTGGGCGGGGACCAGCAGATCGGCGCTTCGCTTGCCGAAGGCAGGCTCGACATGGTCATCTTCTTTTCGGACCCGCTCACCGCGCAGCCGCATGACCCCGACGTCAAGGCGCTCCTGCGTATTGCCCAGGTGTATGATGTGCCCATCGCCCTCAATCGCTCAAGCGCGGACTTTTTCGTGACGTCGCCCTATTTTGCGCGCGAATATGAGTATGAGCCGCATGTGGTGGACGGCAAGAAGCACAAGGGCGCGGGCAGGCTATGAAATCTGCGCATCCTGAGAGAGGGAATACGCGCCCTGCCGCACAATGGCATGCCATAGCTCTGGGACGCCTCCTGGTATGCGCGCTGCTCGTGCTGCTGCTCAGCGCTTGCGCGGAAGGTCCTGACGGGACCATCGTTCTCAATGAGGAGACGGTGGAAAACTTCTTTGAAGGCGGCGCGCTCAAATCATGGAACCCGCCCTCAAGCCTCAACCTCGTCATGGACCAGCCCGTCACCCGGGCAGACATCCCGCCAGTTCCGCAGGGGCAGGTGCGGCTTTTCGGCACGCTGGACTCCGTTGGCCCCTACACGACGACGGCCACGCCGCGGGCCTCTTTTCCCGGTGCGGCGAAGCGCGGCTCCACCTTCAAAAACAGCGTTTTCGGGATGCTGGGCCCGGCGGGGACGGGCGGCAATGCCTGGTTTTATGCGGATGTCGATCCCGAAACCCGGCAAATCGTCACTGCCCGTGCCTATCTTTACGGCTTCAATGGCGGGGTGTGCGACATGCGTGAGAGCGTGGGCGGCTCCCGCGGCGAGATCGGCGCGGACAGCTTCACCCTGAGCATCGGCGGCTATTGCGCCTTCCCTTCCGAATCCGGCACAACCGCCGCCTATGCGTTGCTCATCCAGGGACAGGGCACGCCGCTGTCCGCGCCCGCACCTGAAAACATGCCGGTGGAGTACATTGTGGACAATAACGGCAAGTTCAGGGCGATCCCCAAAGATCCGCGCAATTACTGGGAAATTTATGACTATGGCACGGGTCTCGCACATGTGGGCAAAGAGGCTGCCGAGGCAAGGTGAGCGCGTAAAGACGCTGTGAGCTGTTCGCTCAAGCAAGTCGTCCCTCTCCATAACGCTTGCAAAGAAGTCCGTGGACAACAGAGTTCCCCGGACTTCTTCCATTTGCAGGAGCGGCAACCCAAAAGCCCCGGCCAGCCATGGGCGGACCGGGGCTTTTGTTCGGAGCCCCGCTGGGGACTCACTCACCTGGCCCCTTTATCCCTTGAAGGGCGAAATGGCCCGCAGTGTCTCGATGACGCCGGGGAACTTGTCAAGCACATAGTCGATTTCTTCCGCGGTATTGTAGCGGGAGAGGGAGAGGCGGATGGAGCCGTGCGCATAGTTGAAGGGCACGCCCATGGCGCGCAGCACATGCGAGGGCTCGAGGCTCCCCGAAGTGCAGGCCGAACCGGAACTTGCCGCGATGCCCAGGCGGTCGAGCATGAGCAGGATGGCTTCGCCCTCCACATTCTTGAACGAGATATTGCTCGTGTTGGGCAGCCTGTGCTCGATGTCGCCATTGACGCGGCACTCGGGGATGCGTTCCAGAAGGCCGTATTCCAGCTTGTCGCGCAGGCGCGCCACATCCACGCGCTCCTCCTGCATGAATTTCGCGCACAGTTGCGCGGCCACGCCCAAGCCCACGATATAGGGCACGTTTTCTGTGCCCGCGCGCCGGCCGCGCTCCTGGTGGCCGCCGCGAACGAGCGGCCGGAAGCGCACCCCCTTGCGCACATAGAGCGCGCCGATGCCCTTGGGCGCGTTGATCTTGTGGCCGGAGAGGGTGAGCATGTCCACCGGCAGGTGGTGCAGGTCGATGGGGATCTTGCCCACGGCCTGCACGGCGTCCGTATGGAAGAGGACGCCGCGCTCCCGCGCGAGTTCCGCCATTTCCTGGATGGGATAAATATTGCCCACCTCGTTGTTGGCGAACATGATGGACACGATGGCCGTGTCGTCGCCGATGGTGGCGGCGTATTCCTCGAGGTCAAGGCGGCCCTTGCTGTCCACGCCGAGCATGGTCACGCGGTAGCCCTGGGTCTCCCAGTAGCGGCAGACGCTGAGCACGGCCGGGTGCTCCACGCGCGTGGTGACGATGTGCCGCCGTTCCGGGCGGCTTTGGAGGGCCGACCAGATGGCGGTGTTGTCGCCCTCGGAGCCCGAAGCGGTGAAGATGATCTCGTCCGGCTCGGCCCCGAGCAGGGCGGCAATTTGCTCGCGCGACGTATCCACGGCCTCGGCCACCTGGCCGCCAAAGGTGTGCATGCTCGAGGGGTTGCCGTATAAATCCCCCAGGTAGGGGAGCATGGCCTCGAGCACTTGCGGAGCTACGGCCGTGGTGGCGTTGTTGTCCAGATAAACGACTTGCATGGCTTAGGCCTCCTCCACCACGATGTCGGGTTCCACATGCTCGCGCAGGAGGCGTTGCACCAGGTTGGCGATGGTCACGTTGCTCGAGCGGCACTGCGAGCAGCGGCCGTGCAGGGACACGACCACGCGCTTGCCGTCCACGTCGATGAGCTCGATGTCGCCGCCGTCGGCCGCAAGCTGGGGCCGGATCTCCTCGTCGATGACCTTGAGCACCTGCTGCATCCGCTGCACATTGGTGAGCTTCGGCCGGGGCTTGAGCTCCTTCACGGGCTTCTGCTTGAGCTCGGCAGCGAGAATCTCGGCGATTTCGTCAAGGCACTCGCCGCACGCGCCGCCCGCCTTGGTATACGCCGTGACTTCCTCGACGGTCTTGAGATTGTTTTCGCGGATGGCGCGGATGATTTGGGCGTCGGTCACGCCGAAGCACTTGCAGACAAGCTTGCCCTCCTCATGGGCGTGCGGCACGGCGGGCTCGCCCTTCCATTGGCGGATGGCCGCCTCCAGCGCCTCCTGGCCCATGACCGAGCAGTGCATCTTCTGCTTCGGCAGGCCCCCGAGGGCGTTGGCGATGTCCTTGTTGGTGAGCTTGAGGGCTTCGTCCACGGTCATGCCCTTGATCATGTCCGTGAGCACGGAGCTCGAGGCGATGGCGCTGGCACAGCCGAAGGTCTCGAAGCTGGCGTCCTCGATGACGTCCTTGTCATTGATCTTGAGATAGAGCTTGAGCGCGTCGCCACAGGCGAGGCTGCCCACTTCGCCGATGGCGTTGGCGTCGGCGAGGGGCCCCGCATTGTGCGGATGCAGGAAGTGGTCATGGACGGCTTCAGTGTAGTTCCACATAGGATGATCCTCCTGGAATGGGGCGTTGGCCGCCTGCGCGGGCCGATGCTGCGCCCGGGGTATTGTTGCACTGTTCGCTCATTTCCTGCAAGGTGCAGTGGCGCAAAAATTCGCGCATGTGCCTGTCCAGCGCCTGCCAGAAGGCCCGCGTGGAGCACTGGCCCTCGTGGGTGCAGGGCTTCTTGGTGGTGAGGCAGCGCACGGGCGCTATCTCGCCTTCCAGGTGCAGGAAAACATCTTCCATATTGATTTCGGAGGCCGGCCGCGCCAAGGCATAGCCGCCGCCCGTGCCGCGCACGGCCTTGAGGATGCCGAGCGGCTTGAGCGCCCTGACGATCTGCTCGAGATAGCCGGGAGAGATGCGCTCCTCCCGGGCAACCTGGCCGAGCTGGAGCAGGCTGCCGGGCGGCTGGGCGGCCAGGCGCAATAAAAAGCGCAGGCCATAGCGGGTTCTTGTGGAAAAGCGCATGGGTAGGGGCGTCTCCTTTGCGCGGCGCTGCTTCAGGAAGTTGACCCGGCGTCGGGCGCGGCGAGGGCGCTGAGGCTGAAGGGCGTTTCCTGATAGACGTAATAGTTGAGCCAGTTGCTGTAAAAAAGGTGCGCGTGCGCCCGCCAGGTCATGTAGGGCATGACGTCGGGGTCATCCCCCGGATAGTAGTGGCGGGGGATGGGCGGGGCGTCGCCGCGGGCGAGGTCGCGCCGGTATTCGGCGTCAAGGGTTCCGCGGTCATACTCCAGATGGCCGGTCATAAAGACCTGGCGCTGGTCCCGGCTTTCCACCACGGCAAGGCCCGCCTCGGCGGATTCCGCCAGGATGCGCAATTCGGGATGGCGCACCACATCCTCGGTGCGCACCTCCGTATGACGGGAGTGCGGCGCGAGAAATTCATCGTCAAAGCCCCGGAAGAGGCGGCACTGGGGCTTGAGCACCTCATGGCAGAAGATGCCCGAGACCTTTTCCGGCAACACATACTTGGGTATGCCGTAAAAATGGTTGAGCGCCGCCTGCGCGGCCCAGCACAGGTAGAGCGTGGAATAGACGCGCTCGCGGGCGAAGGCCATGATCTCCACGAGCTCGTCCCAATAATCCACCTTCTCGAAGGGCAGGTGCTCCACGGGCGCGCCGGTGATGATCATGCCGTCGAAGCTCCTGTGGCGTATCTCAGCAAAGGTCTTGTAGAAACGCTCCAGGTGCTGCACGGGGGTGTTGCGCGATTCATGCGCCGCCGTCCTGAGCAGGGTGATGTTGACCTGGATGGGGGAATTGCCCAGCAGGCGCAAAAGTTGCGTCTCCGTGGCGATCTTGGTGGGCATGAGGTTGACGATGGCGATCTCCAGCGGCCGGATGTCCTGCTGGCTTGCGCGCTCGTCAGTCATCACGAAGATGTTTTCGCTCATGAGCGCCGCGCGGGCGGGAAGGTCAGCCGGGATCTTGATGGGCATCATCCTCTCCAGAGCCCGGTCTGCGCCGGGCGGCTCCAGAAAACATAGCACTTTGCTAGGATTTGTCAATGCGGCCGCCCCAGATTGGGACGGCGTCGGCCCGAAGGGGTGTCTCAGGGCAGCTCCACCGTATAGATCTTGAGCGGGACCTTGCTGCCCATCGTGGCGATGGCCTGTTCCGTGAGGCGTGCGAGCGCCCCGCAGCAGGGCACGCTCATGCGCAGCACGGTGATGGCGGCCGGTGCGCCCTCCCTGAGTATATTCTCGAGGCGCTCCCGGATAAGGTCATGGCTTTCCAGCTTGGGGCAGGCGAGCAGCGGGATGTGGCCGATAAGCCAATGGGCGTGCAGGTCAGGCAGGGAAAGAGCCGCGCAATCGGCCGTGAGCAGGAGGCGCGCTCCGCGCAGGAAGGAAGCCGAGGAGGGCGCAAGGGCCAGCTTGACCGGCCATGACGGCAGGTGCGCGATGACCGTGCCCGCTTCAGGCGAGTGTGCCGGTGCGACCTGCGCGCCCCCCAAGGGACTCAGGGGCTTGAGCGTGCGGGCGGCGCTCCCCGGGCACGAGCCGCCGGGTGCACACGCCTTGCCGCCCGCGGCTTCGCGCTTTTCCTTGGCGGCCAGCGCCGCGGCCTCGTCAAAGGGCGCGGCCTCCCGCATGGTAAGAGTCAGCGCGCCCTGCGGGCAGTTGAGGCAGGCCCCGAGGCCGTCGCAATACACGTCACTGATAAGGCGCGCCTTGCCGTCCACAATGGCGAGCGCGCCTTCGGCGCAGTCAAGGATGCACTTGCCGCAGCCGTTGCACTTTTCCTCATCGATTTCAATGATGGGCCGAAGCATGTCTACCTCACTTCTCCGCACAGGGCGGCGACAGGAGTTCAGGAAGTTCCGCTGGGCGCCCGGCCAGCAGGCGCGCACCTGCGGCGCGCAGTTCAGCCGCGCCGCGAAAGCCCCAGGCCGCGCCCACGGGGATCATGCCCGCATTGCGCGCGGTCAGCATATCCACATCAGAGTCGCCCACATAGGCGCAGCGGCCGGATTCCAGGTCCAGTTCGTCCAGCATGGCGCGCGGCACGCGCGGGTCGGGCTTGAGGGGCAGGTCGGAGCGGGCTCCGCGGATGAGCGCAAAGGGAATTTCCGGGAAAAAGTGGCGGATGATGGGTTCTGTCCAGGCATCGGGCTTGTTGGAAAGCACCGCGAGGACCACGCCCTTTTCCGCCAGTTCCGTCAGTGCTTCCGGCATCCCCGCATAGGGCGCGGTATGATCGTAGAGATGCGCGGCATACTGGGCGCGCGCTTCGGCTGTCAGTTCCTCCAGTTCCCTGGGGGAAAGCGCGGCAAGCACGGCCTCGGGGAGCGCGCGTTCCACAGTGCGCGTAAAGCCGTTGCCCACCATGGTCGCATAAGCGGGGACGGCATGTTGCGGAAAGCCGTGGGCCGCCAGCATTCGGTTACAGGCGCTGCCGATGTCGGCCAGCGTGTCCAGCAGCGTTCCGTCGAGGTCGAAAAAAGCGGCATCCATGCGGGACTCCTGTCAGAATGATATGGCGGCGCGTCCGCAGAGAGGATAGTCCACCCGGAAGGAAATTCCAAGCCTGTGGCACGGCTCGGCGTCCACGCAGAGGGCGGCACGGAAGGTCCCATGACAAGCGGCGCTGTCTCTGATATGCGGTAGGAACCAGGACGCACACGAAAGGAGCAGCCATGGCAGAAGAGCACAACAACACGCGCGGGAAACTGCGGGAAATTTTTGCGGCCGCACTCGCCGCCGTGGCCCCTGACGCGGCAGTGACGCGCCATGTGCATCTTGCGGCTGGCGGCACGCGGCTCGAAGCGGGCGGCCGCAGTTGGGACCTCGCGCGGGGCAGCGTGCGCGTGGTCGGCGCGGGCAAGGGGGCCGCCCCCATGGCGCAGGCGCTGGAAAATCTCCTTGGCGCGCATATCGTCGAGGGTTTCGTGGTGGTCAAGTACGGGCATCACCTGCCACTGGCGCACATGGGCATGGCCCAGGCAGCCCATCCCGTGCCCGATGCCGCCGGGGTGGCCGCCGCAAGACGCATCCTTAAAATCGCGCATGACTGCGCCCCCGGAGACCTGCTCATCTGCCTGCTCACCGGCGGCGCCAGCGCGCTCACGGCGGCGCCGGCCCCGGGACTCGCCCTTGAGGACCTGCAGGCGACCACCAACCTCCTCCTCCAGTGCGGCGCGACCATTCACGAGGTCAATGCCGTGCGCAAGCACCTTTCCTCCCTTGGGGGCGGCCAGCTCGCCGCGGCCGCCAATGGGGCGGACGTGCTCGGCATCATCGTTTCCGATGTGGTGGGGGACGCGCTGGATGTCATCGCCTCCGGTCCCACCTCGCCGGACCCCAGCACCTTCGCCCAATGCCTTGAGATACTGGAGCGTTACCATATCCTTGACCAGGTCCCCGCGCCCGCGCGGGAGCGCCTGGAGGCCGGTGCGGCCGGGCTCATCCCCGAAACGCCCAAGCCCGGCGACCCGCTCTTTGAGCGCGTCTGCAACGTGCTTGCCGCCACCAGTCGCCAGGCGCTGGAAGCTGCTGCAGCCCGGGCGGAAGCCCTGGGCATGGAGGCGCGCATCCTTACGGACAGCCTCACCGGTGAAGCGCGTAACGTGGCGGCACAGCTTGTGGCCGAAGCCCGGCAGGCGGCCGCTGCGCTCAAGCCCGGCGACAGGAGCCTCTGCCTGCTGGCGGGGGGCGAGACCACGGTGACGCTCAGGGGCAACGGCCTCGGCGGGCGCAACCAGGAAATGGCGCTCGCGGCGGCGCTGGAGCTTGAAAACGTTCCCGGCATCAGCGGCATCTTCGCGGGCACGGACGGCACGGACGGCCCCACGGACGCCGCGGGCGGCTTCGCCGACGCCGGGAGCGTCGCCCGCATGGGCGGCAGTGACACTGCGCGGGCCTTTTTGCGGGCCAATGACAGCAACGCGGCCCTTGTGCAAGCGGGCGACCTGCTTATCACCGGGCCCACGCGCACCAATGTGATGGATTTGGCGGCGCTCCTGGTGGACGCGCCGGCCGTGAAGGAGCGCGCTTGACGCCGTGGCGGCCGCGCGGCACAACCGGAAGCGGAAATACAAGAGCGGAGGAAAGGCATGGCCCCTGACCCTGATGAGAAAGCCGGACAAGGCCCCCTCGTACCGGGACCAAAGGCCAACCGCGGCCGCGTCTTCGATGCCGAGGTGCTCGGGCCCGAGGAGGGGACAGGGGCCTCCGGGCGCTCGTCCAGCGGGGAAAGCGGGCCCGGCGCGGACGACAGCCGTTGGGGGAATGCCGGGAACCCCGGGACCGGCTGGAGCAGTGGCGGCGCATCCGGCGGTCGTTTCTACCGCGTGGGAGGCGTCTTCAGCAATGGCGGCGCGGGGTTCGGGCGCGTGTGGACGGCAACGGGTGCGGATGGCGCGGGCTGCCTTTCCCCCTGCATCACCTTGGCCCTCTTTCTCGTCTGCCTGTCGCAATTTGGCCTTTTGGCGGCCATCGGCTTTGTGGTTTTTCATGTCATTGGCAGCATTGCGGGCAGCCTCCGCGCCATGCGGCGTCTCGTCGAGGGGCGGCAGCCAAACCCCTGGTCCTGGCGGCTCGGCAACTGGTTCATTTCCTTCATGCTCACGGCATGGCTTGCAGGCGGTTTCAACGGATGAATACTTCTTCCGCCCGTGGTTGCGACGTCGTTTGGCATCTCTACCTGCTGGAGTGCGGGGACGGCACCCTCTATTGCGGCATCACCCGCGACCTTGCGCGCCGCGTGGCCCAGCATAACGGGCTTCTGCCCGGCGGGGCGCGCTATACCCGGGGGCGGCGTCCGGTGCGGCTCACCGCAAGCCTGCCCTGCCCGGACAAGGGGGCGGCGCTGCGTCTCGAGCGCGCGGTCAAGGCGCGCCCGCGCGCGCAAAAGCTGCTCATGCTTTGCGGCGGCCTCACGCTGGCGGAGGACGCGCCATGCTGAGCCCGGAAATCGCGGGGACCTTTTTTGCGGCGGCCCTGGTGCTTTCCATTGCGCCAGGGCCGGACAATATCTTCGTGCTCACCCAGTCGGCCCTGTACGGGGCTCTCGCGGGCATCGTCACCACGCTCGGGCTGTGCACGGGTCTCTGCTTCCACACCACGGCCGTGGCGCTGGGCGTGGCCGTCATCTTCCGCAGTTCGCCCACCGCCTTCTGGGTGCTCAAGATTCTGGGCGCGTGCTACCTGCTCTATCTTGCGTGGCTGGCCTTCCGCTCTGGAGCGGCGCTCGCGCGCGTGCCCGAAAATGCGGATGGGAGCGCACACGGCGCGGCGACCTTTCCCGGATATGGCGCGCTTTACCGCCGCGGCATCCTCATGAACGTCACCAATCCCAAGGTGTGCCTCTTCTTTCTGGCTTTTTTGCCCCAATTTTGCGAACCTGAGCGCGGCAGCGTGCCTCTCCAGGTGGTGCTTCTCGGCTGCCTGTTCATCGTGGCGACGATGCTGGTGTTTTTTTCCGTGGCCGCGCTGGGCGGCAGGCTCGCGAAACGCTTCAACGCCTCGCGCCGCGGGCAGATTTTCATCAATCGGCTGGCGGGCCTGGTATTCCTGGGCCTGGCAGCGGCCCTGCTTGTCACCGGCCAATGACAGGGACACATACAAGGGGCGCGCCCCGCGCGCGCCCGCAACGAGGAATCCATGCGCAAGTATCTTGTTTCCATCAATGACCTGCCTCCGGGCGGCAAGGAATTCACGCTGGACGACCAGGAGATCTGGCTCGGCCCCCTGAAGGAATTTCATATGGACTGCCGCATCGAGCGCCCCCTTGCGGCGCGCATCAATGTCGTTCCCACGGAGGACGGCTGCCTTGTGCGCGGCCGCCTCACCGGCGGGGTGGTTGTACCGTGCAATCGCTGCGCCGAGGACGCGGCGGTGGATATCGACGCCGCCATCGAGGAGTTCGAGGAAATCCCCGCGGAGGAAAACGCGGCGTCCGCCGAGGCCGCGCCGGATGGCGCGAGCCATGTGGTCTATGACCGCCATGCGCCCATGCTGGATCTCGCCGCCGTGTGCTGGGAGGAGTTCATGCTGGCACTCCCCGTCGCCCCCCTCTGCCGGGAGGACTGCAAGGGACTGTGCCCCAGGTGCGGGACGAACCTCAATGAAGGGCAGTGCGGCTGCACCCCCGATGAGGGCGACCACCGCATGGCCCCCCTGCGCGACCTTGCGGCAAAACGGCAATAGCCCGGGCGACGAAGAAGGAGCGGCCGTGGACAGCCATATCCGTTTTGACGCCCGCGAGGGCGTCCTGCACCTGCTTGACCAGCGCCGCCTCCCGGAAGTGGAGGCGGATGTGGCCTGCCGAACCCCGGATGAGGTCGTCGACGCGCTGAAAACCATGGTCGTGCGCGGGGCGCCCGCCATCGGGGTGACAGCGGCCTTCGGGTGCGCGCTGGCCGCCCGCCGCGCGGCCGCGGAAACGGGGGCGGATGCCCGCAAGCGCCTGGAGGCGGAGTTTGACCACATCGCGCGGGCAAGGCCCACGGCTGTAAACCTCGGGTGGGCGGTCGCGCGGATGCGCGGCGTCCTTGCGGCGGCCGAAGCTCGGGGGGCGCTTTCCCCCGAGGAAATCGTCGCGCTGCTTGACCGCGAGGCGTACACCCTCCAGCGGGAGGATGAGGCCCTCTGCCGCCGCCTCGGCCACTTTGGGGCGGAGCTGCTCCATGACGGCGACCAGGTGCTCACCCACTGCAATGCTGGGGCACTTGCCACGGCGGGCTATGGCACGGCGCTCGGCGTCATCCGCGCGGCGGTGGGGCAGGGCAAGCGCATCCGCGTCATCGCCGACGAGACGCGGCCTTTCCTCCAGGGGGCGCGGCTGACGGCCTGGGAGCTGGCGCGGGACGGCATTCCGGTCACCGTGGCCTGCGACAATGCCTGCGCGCACCTCATGAGCCGGGGCATGGTCCAGGCGGTGGTGGTAGGCGCGGACCGCATTGCCGCCAATGGCGACACCGCCAACAAGATCGGCACACTCGGCGTGGCTATCCTGGCCGGCCACTTCCATGTCCCCTTCTATGTGGCGGCTCCGCTTTCCACCATTGATGCGGCGACGCCCGACGGCGCGGCCATCCCCATCGAGGAGCGCCCGGCCGAAGAAGTTACCCACATGGGCGGACGCCGCATCACGCCCGGGGGCGTTCCTGTGCTGAATTTCGCCTTTGACGTCACCCCGGCCGCACTTGTCGCCGGCATCATCACCGAGGCGGGCGTGCTCAGGGCTCCATATGGCGAGGCTATTGCCCGGGCGCTGGCAACCCGGGGCGGGGAAGGTGCGCGGTGAAAGAGCTCCTCCTGCTGACTGGCAAGGGAGCCGCCCGGGAGCGCATGGGGCTGCCTGCGCCCGGCGCGGACACCCTGGTGGCCCTCTGGGACGACTGGCAGTCTGAGTCCGGAAATATCTCCATCCCCGAGCGCCTGCACGCCGAACTGCTCGCCATCCGCGCCGAGCACATGGCCTGGGCCTATGACATGGGACGGCTTCCCACTGGGGCGTCCCCGCACCGCGAGGAACTGCAGGCGCGCCTTGCCTGCGGGGAGGAGCCCTCCATGTGGTGGTGCTCCCTGCTGTATGAGCGCCATCCCAAGATGACGCCCAACCTCTATACCATCTACAGGTTGCGCTGCCTTGAGCGCCTTCTGGAGGCCGAAGGCTGTGCCGCGCTGCGCCTTGTGGATGGGGACGCGGATTTACGGGCCACGCTGGCCGAATTTTGCGTCGCCACGGGCCGTGAATTTTCCGCAATATCTTCTGGCCGGAAGGTGCGCGACACCAAAGCCCCTTCGCTTGCGCGGCGGCTCTATACGCTCTGCCCAGCGCCTGCACGCGCGCTCGCGCGCTATGTTCACTGGTGGTGGAAGGTGCGCCGGGCGCTCCCCTATGCCGGGGCCGCGCCGCCGGCAGGGCCGCCATCCCCGGAAGCAGGCCCGGCGGCCACCATCGTGACCTATTTTCCCAATGTGGATCTTCAGGCCGCAGCCCGCGGCCGTTTTCGCTCCCGCTACTGGGAGGACCTGCATGATGCGCTCAATGCCTGCGCACGGCGCGAATACCCGCGGGGCGGCCATTTCGTGCGCTGGCTTTTCATGCGCTTTCCTTCGCCACAGCTCAGTTTCGTCCAGTGCCTCAAGTTGCGGGACCTGTTTCGCAAGACCGGCAAGGACGGCCTCTCCTTCCACTATCTTGAGGAATTTCTTAGCGCTGGCGACCTCTTTGCGGCCCTGGCGCGCTGGCTGCGTCTATGCGTGGCAAGCGCGCGCATCGAGCCGCAGGCGGCCGCTGCCTGCCATTTTGCGGGCTCGGGGCTCAACTTCTGGCGCTATGCCAGGGCGGACTGGGCGGAATCCTTCCGGGGCTGGCGCTCTCTCGAGCGTTGCCTGCAGCAGCGGGCCTTCAGCCGCTATGCGATGTGGTGCGGACAGCAACGCTGGACCCTGTTTCCGCTGGAAAACTGCCCCTGGGAGCGGATGCTGACCACGGCCATGCGCGCCCGGGGGGCTGCCAGGCTCGGGACGACGCCGCAGGGGGGGTCCGTATCGGGCCCCGGCCCGGTCATCGGGGCGCAACATTCCAGCATCCGGCCAACGGATTTCCGCTATTTTGACGACCCGCGCACTTTCAGCTCGCCGGATTGCGCCCTGTTCCAGCCGGAACACATTGAGGGCAACGGCCGTTCCGCTTGCCGTCAATGGCTTGATGCAGGAATGCCCCGGGAGCGCCTGGGCGAAGTGGAGGCATTGCGCTATCTTTACCTGGCAGGGCACGCCCACTCTCCCGCAAGTGAGGCCGGGACTCTGCCGCCGGAGCCCGGCGAGCCTGTGGACGGTCGCCCCGGCAAGCGGCTTTTGCTGCTCACGAGCTTTTTCCGCGACGAGACCGTGGCCCACCTGCGCCTCTTTGCCGCGTGCTGGCGCGAGGGCCTGCTGACCGGTTGGAGCATTACCATCAAGCCGCATCCCTACCTTCCTGTGCGGGAGCTGCTGCAGGATCTGCTCGGCGCGGATGCCGCCCATGTGCGCATCAGCGATGCGCCGCTGGCGCTGGAGCTGGCCCCGGGCGTGACGGTGTGGGCCGCCAATTCCACCACGGCCTCGCTGGAGGCCGCGCTCAAGGGCCTGGCGCTCATGGTCATGGTTCCCGAGGATGATTTTGACCTCTGCCCCATCCAGGACGTGCCCGGCCTCGCGCGCACGGCCACGCCCGGGGACGTGCGCCGCCACCTCGCGGAACCGGCCGCGCTCCCGCTACCCGAAGAATATCTGGATCTGGATGCAGGGCTGCCCCGCTGGCGTAAGCTTCTGGGCCTTGGAGATGCCGAGGCGCACAGGGCCTGATGGGTGGCCCCGGGTACTAAGTTTTTTTGCGGCCTGCCGATAAGGCAGGCACAAGGATGCCAGGGCGGCGCGCCAGCGCCGCGCAAGGAGGATATGCCATGACTCAGGTTGCGACGTCTCCGGGCCATGATCCGCACGACGACGACCTCATCCAGCTCGTCACTTTCCGCATCGGCGAGGAGGAGTTCGGGGTGGACATTCTCGCCGTTCAGGAAATCATCCGCCTGATGCAGATCACCATGGTGCCCCGCGCGCCGGAATTTATCGAGGGCGTCATCAACCTGCGCGGCAAGGTCATCCCGGTCATCAACATGCGCACGCGCTTCAACAAGCCCCCCCACACGCCGGACAGCAATACCCGCATCGTGGTCATGGAGCTGGAGCAGAAGATTGTGGGCTTCCTGGTGGACGGCGTCTCGGAGGTGCTCCGCATTCCCGAGAGCACGGTGGAGGACCCGCCGCCGGTGGTGGCGGGCATCGGCTCGGAATATATCCGCGGT
>CAMWTD010000034.1 GCA_947177085.1 uncultured Desulfovibrio sp. | reverse complement strand
CGCCCGTGGCCGACCCGGCCCTGCTTCAGCCGCTGCTGCTCGAAGTGTACGACACCTGCCAGGCCGCGCCGGCGGACAAGGCGCTGCCCCACTGGGAAAAGGCCCGCAAGGAAAAGCCCGTCGCCGCAGATGGCCCGTGGCGCGCGGACAAGACCACCTGCAAGGACTACGCGGCCAATGAGGAGGACGGCAGCGGCTTCGTCATCTGGCTGGACGGCTACCAGCGCGGCAAGAGCGGCCAGCCGGCCTCAGCGCTGGAAAGCAATGAGAGCCTGGACGCCTTCCTTGAGGCCTGCAAGAAGCAGCCGGACGCGCTCATGCTCGACGTGCTCGCCAAGAGCGTGAAAAAGTAAGCGCGGCGTGTATCCACAGCCCCTTTCTGGAGCGTCCCTCCCGGCGCGCCCCTCCCGGGAGGGGCGCGCCCCCGCGTATCTTCCGCGCCATGCCTGACGCGTGCCCCGGCCCCCCGGCGCTCATGGTGCAGGGAACCTGCTCGGATGCGGGCAAGAGCCTCATCACGGCCGCCCTCTGCCGCCTGTTCGCGCGGCGGGGCCTCAACGTCGCGCCCTTCAAGGCGCAGAACATGGCGCTCAATTCCTTCGTCACTCTCGCCGGCGAGGAAATGGGCCGCGCCCAGGCGCTCCAGGCCGCGGCCTGCGGCCTGGAGCCGGACGCGCGCATGAATCCGGTGCTGCTCAAGCCCACCTCCGACCAGGGCTCCCAGGTCATCGTGCTCGGCCGCCCTGTGGGCATGATGCGCGTGCGCGAGTATATGGCCTACAAGCGCAAGGCGTGGAAGGCCGTATGCCGGGCCTGGGCGGAACTTTCCGCGGGCAGGGACGTCATGGTGCTGGAAGGCGCGGGCAGCCCGGCGGAAATCAACCTGAGGCGGCACGACATCGTGAACATGCGCATGGCCGCCCATGCGGGGGCCAAGGTGCTGCTCGTGGCCGACATCGACCGTGGCGGGGCCTTCGCCGCGCTGGCCGGGACCATGACCCTGCTCGGCCGGGCGGACCGACGCCGCGTGGCGGGTTTTGCGCTCAATCGCTTCCGGGGGGACGCCAGCCTACTCGGCCCAGCGCTCGAGGCGGTGAGCCGCCGTACGCGACGCCCCTTTTTCGGCGTCATCCCCATGATCCGGGACCTGCGCCTCCCCGAAGAGGATTCGGTGAGCTTCAAGCTCGGCAAGAGCCCGGGCATCGAGGCCCCGGCCCCGCCTGAAAGCCTGGCTTCCGCGCCGTCGGGCCTTTTGGACGTGGCCCTCATCGACCTGCCGCACATCAGCAACCTGACGGATTGCGACGCCCTGCGGGCGGAGCCGGGCCTGCGGCTGCGCGCGGTGCGAAGGCCGGAGGAACTGGGCGCGCCCGACATGGTCATCCTGCCCGGCAGCCGCAACAGCATGGCGGACATGGCCTTTTTGCGCGCTTCGGGCCTTGCGGACGCCCTTTGCGCCTACGCGCGGGACTGCCTGGCCCGGCGGCGCGGCATGGTGGTGGGCATCTGCGGGGGATTGCAACTCTTGGGCGAGCGCATCGACGACCCCCACGGGCTGGAGGCGGGGGAGAGTGGGGTAAGGACATTGGCCGGGCTCGGCCTGCTTCCGCTTGTGACCGGGCTTGCCGCGGGCAAGACCTTGCGCCGCACGCAAGGCGCGGCCCTGCCCGGGCTTGCCGGTGAGGCCCTCCCCGTGACGGGCTATGAGATCCACCACGGCGTCAGCGAGAGCCGCGGCGCGCCGGTCATCATGCGGGACGAGGAAGGGCGGCCGCTGGGCTGGGGCCGACTGGATGCGGGACATGCCGCGCGCATCTGGGGGAGCTACCTGCACGGCGTCTTTGACGGCGACAGCTTCCGGCACGCCCTGCTGGGGCGACTGCGCCGGGAGGCGGGCCTTGCGCCGCTCGCGGGCGTCGGGTGGGACCTGGGGCCGGAGCTCGACCGCGTGGCGGACGTGGTCGCCGCGAGCCTCGACATGGCGGCCATCGATGCCCTGCTCGGCCTGTGACGGCGAGCGTTCACGCGGCGGCTTCGCCGCGCAACAGCACAAAGAGGCGGCTGGCAAAGCCTTCCAGGACGCGGGCCGGGGCTACGCCATAGCGCAGCATTTCCTGCGCCTCGTCCAGCCAGCGGCCGCAGAGGGCCGCGCGGTGTACCGGGGATGCTTTTCCCCCTGCCGCGAGCAGGGGCGCGAGGGCATCGGCCAGCGGTCCGGGCGCGCCCGTTGACGCGCCCCCGGCAAGGACGTGGACAAGCGCCCTCTGGCAGCTCAGGAGCAGGCGGGCCGCCTGCGGGGCATCAAGGCCGCCGCGGGCCGCCGCCTTTTCGAGAAAGCCCCGGCCGGTGTGCAAAAAGTCCGCAAGGGCGGCTTCCCAGGCGTCAAGCCCGGCATCGGGCGTGGCCGTTTCCGACCAGGGGAGCGTGAGGCAGAAGGAGCGGGAGACGAGCGTGGGCAGCAACTGCTCCCGCTGCGCGGCCAACAGCACGAAGACGGTGTGGGCGCTGGGTTCTTCCAGCGCCTTGAGCAAGGCATTGGCCGCCTCGTCCCGGGCCGGCGAAAGCCCCATGAGCAGGACCACGCGCCGCCCCGGGCCGTGGGGCGCATCGCGCAGGCGGCTCTTGAGCTCGCGGGCGCGGCGCATGTTGAAGGCCATGACCGGGCCCGGATTTTCCTCGTCCTCGCGGTTGCCGATGCGGCCGTCAAAGGCGAGCACATCGAGGTGCTCGCCGGCGGCTATTTGCGCGCAGACAGGGCAGGCGAGGCAGGGCGCGGCCGGCTCTCCGCGCGCGGCGGCGGCCAGGGCCTGCGGGCAGTTGCAGGCGCAGGCCCAGTAGCGGGCCAGCTCCTGACGGGCGGTTTCGTCGCCGCCCTCGAGCAGCAGGGTCTGCGGCGGCGCAAGCGCGAGCCGCGCGAGCACGCCGCGCAACCGGGCGAAGTCCTCGCCGGCAATGGCCGGAAGCAGTCTGTCAGCCACGTCCATGGCGCGGGAAAACCTCGCGGGCGGCCACGCGCCCCTTAGCGCAGGATGGTCTGCTCGCGCCCCGGCCCCACCGAGACGATGGAAATCCGCGCCCCGGCCAGCTCCTCCAGCCGCTCCACATAGGCGCGCACCGTGTCCGGCAGCTCGTCGAAGTCGCGGCAGCCGGAAATGTCTTCCTCGAAGCCGGGCATTTCCTCATAGACGGGCGTCACGCGGGCCAGCGCGCCCTCTTCCTGCGGGAGATATTCGAGGGTCTTGCCGTCCAGTTCGTAGGCCACGCAGATCTTGAGCACGGGCAGGTTCTGGAGCACGTCCAGCTTGGTGAGCGCGAGGTCCGTGATGCCGTTGAGGCGCACGCTTTCGCGCGCCACCACAGCGTCGAACCAGCCGCAGCGCCGCGGGCGCCCGGTGGTCGCCCCGAATTCGTGGCCGTTGGTGCGCAGGTAGCTGCCGGCGTCGTCAAGAAGCTCGGTGGGGAAGGGGCCGGAGCCCACGCGGGTGGTGTAGGCCTTGATGACGCCCACCACCCGGTCGAGGTCCGAGGGGGCCACGCCGCTCCCCGCCGCGGCATTGCCCGCCACGGTATTGGAGGAGGTCACGAAGGGGTAGGTTCCGTGGTCGATGTCGAGGTGGATGCCCTGCGCGCCCTCGAAGAGCACGTCCTCCCCCTCCTTCATGGCGGCATGGAGGCGCGCGTCCGTATCCTGCACATAGGGGAGGAGCCGCGGGGCCAGCGCCAGCAGCCCTTCGCTCACGGCCTCCGCGTCCAGCGGCTCGAACTTGTAGAGCTCGCGCAAAAGGATGTTCTTTTCGAGCAGGGCGTGGCGCACCTTGGCGCGCACCAGATCGGGGTCGGCCAGGTCGGCCGCGCGCAGGCCCACGCGCGCCGCCTTGTCCTCATAGCAGGGGCCGATGCCCCGGCCCGTTGTGCCGATCTTGTGGCCCGCGCGCTTGGCCTCGCGCGCCTTGTCGAGGCTCTTGTGGTAGGGCAGGATGAGGTGCGCCTTCTTGCTCACGCCGAGGCGGGCCGGGGAAACGTCGATACCGCGGGCCGCGAGCTCGTCGAGCTCGTGCAAAAAGACCTCCGGGTCCAGCACCACGCCGTTGCCGATGAGGCAGAGCGCGCCCGGGTGGAGGATGCCCGAGGGCACGAGATGGAGGATGGTCTCCTCGCCGTCGACCTTGATGGTGTGCCCGGCGTTGTTGCCGCCCTGGAAGCGCACGATGACCTGGCTTTCGGCGCTGAGCATGTCCACGATCTTGCCCTTGCCCTCGTCGCCCCACTGCGCGCCGATGATCACTGTATTGGCCATGATGCCTTCTCCTCTGAAGCAGCTGTATGTGCCTTTTGCTTCGTTGGGCATTCGAGGGGACGACGCAGCGCTATCTCCTGCTGCCCCTAACGCCGAAAGTCTCCGTCAAAAACAGCCTTGCTCCAGCCGTTGCGACGAAGGAAGCTACGGATGGAGACAGCAATTAGTTACCCCGACAGCCAGTCAACGCAGCCGCTGTCGCTATCCGTAAGGCTCGCAAGCTCGCCAACGGCTAGCGCTTCGGTGCTGCCTGCGTCAGAGAAAAATTTCCTCGGTCGAGTACTTGAGTACACTCCCTTCGGAAATTTTTATCTTCCTTGCCAGCCCCGAAAAATCTTATTTTTTAGGATTCTTCCGGCACTAGCATCCGTCTGTCGCTACGCTCCAGACGGAATTTGGAATATCCACTGATAGAGAGCCTTGACTTTTTGTCCAGCCAAGTGCGCAAATTCTCGCACAGCCGCCTGCACGACGGCGTGAAAACTCGCCGCGCTTCACCGGAATTTTAACTCTAGTGGGTGGCATGGGGCAAGTCAAGCGCGGGCGGCGGCCTTGCGGGAGGCGCGCCTGCCGGTTCCATGAAAAACGCCCCTCCCCCCGCGCGCGGGAGAAGGGGCGTTGCTCATTCAGCGGATATGCCGCCGCCCGCTAGCCCCAGAGCACGAGGCCGGTCTCGAACGGCGAGGAGAGGCCCTTGTGCACGGGCATGATCCTGATGCCGTAGCGGTAGGCCCCGTTGCGGCGCGGGATATAGGTGGCCGAATAGGTGATGCCGTTGCCGTTGGCGCGCGGCTCAAGCCTGAGCACGTCCGGCCGGTCGCGGAAGTTGCCGTTGGCGAAGGTGCGGCCGATGACGAGCTGCGCCAGGATCTCCTCGGGCTTCATCTCGCCCGGGTTGAGGCGCAGGCGCACGTTGACCGGCTCGCCGCAGAGCATGGTGTTGCCGTCCGCGCCGCTCAGGATGATCTCCTCCATTTTCACCGTGCCGAAGCGCACGGGGAGATCCTTCTTCCATTCGGCGACCTCGCGGCAGAGCTCCCAGTTGTCCACCGCCAGCTCGTCGCGGCGGGCGGCCGCCGGGCAGTAGGCCTCGTGCACATAGTCGCGCACCATGCGGTTGCTGCTGTACATGGCCGTGAGGCTCTTGAGCGAGCGCTTGGACATGGTGATCCACCTGCCCGGCAGCCCCTGGTTGTTGTAGTCATGGTAGAGCGGCAGCACGTGGTGCTCGAGCAGGGTGTAAAGGGCCTCGGCGTCTGAGTAGTCGTTCTGGTCGTCGGTGGGGAGCTCCAGGGTGACGACGGGCCCGATGGTCCAGCCGTTCTCGCGGTTGTAGCCCTCGCACCACCAGCCGTCGGAGATGCTCAGGTTGATGCCGCCGTTGACCGGCAGCTTCATGCCGCTCGTGCCGGAAGCCTCATGCGGGCGGCGCGGCGTGTTGAGCCACACGTCGCAGCCCTGCGAGAGCAGGCGCGAGACCGCGAGGCTGTAATCCTCCATGAAGAAGATCTTGCCGAGGAAGCGCTCGTCGCGGCTCATCCTGATGACTTCCTGGAGGATGTTGATGCCCGCCTCGTCGGCCGGGTGCGACTTGCCCGCGAAGACGAAGGCCACCGGGCGCTCGGGATCGTTGATGATCCGGGCGAGGCGGTCCGGGTCGGCAAAGAGCAGGGTGGCGCGCTTGTAGGGCGCGAAACGCCGCGCGAAGCCGATGAGCAGGGTCCCGGGCTTGAGGGCGCTCTCCATGAGGGCGCGCTCGGCCCGGTTGAGGCGGTACTTCTGCGCGTAGCCCGGAATGGCGGCGCGAAGGGCGTCGAGCAGCTCTTCCTTCTGGGTCATGCGCGCGGCCCAGTAGGTGTCGTCCGGGATGGCGTCCACCTTGGCCCACACCGGGTCGTCCGGCTCCGCCTGGAGCCAGCCCTGCCCAAGGTACTGGTTGAGCAGCTCGTGCATCTGCGTGCCCACATAGGAGGGCGTGTGGATGCCGTTGGTGACGTAGGTGATGGGCGTTTCGGCAAGCGGCAGGCTCTTCCAGAGCTTGTTCCACATGTGCCGCGAAACCTCGCCGTGCAGGCGGCTCACGCCGTTGGCCCAGGAGGAGAAGCGCAGCGCGAGCACCGTCATCTCGAAGTTGTGGGCGTTGCCCCCCTCGATCTGGCCGAGCTGGACGAACTGGCCCCAGTCAAGGCCGAGCTTGCTGGCGAAGTGGGTGAAATAGCGGCTCATGAGGTCCAGCGAGAAGGCCTCGTTGCCCGCGGGCACAGGGGTGTGCGTGGTGAACACCGTGTTGGAGCGCACGCGCACCGTGGCCACGTCGTAGCTCATGCCCTGGCCCATGCACTCGAGCAGGCGCTCGATGACGAGGAAGGCGGAGTGCCCCTCGTTCATGTGGTAGACATGCGGCTCGAGCCCGAGGGTGCGGATAAGGCGGATGCCGCCCATGCCGAGGAGCATCTCCTGCAGGAGGCGGATCTCGCGGTTGGCCTCATAGAGGCGGTCGGTGATCTTGCGGTCCTCCTCGCTGTTGCGGGTGGTGTCCGTATCCATGAGGTAGAGGGTGACGCGGCCGACCTTCATCTGCCAGATGCGCGCGTAGAGGATGCGGCCGGGCAGCTCGAGCTGGACATAGAGCGGCGCGTTGTTGGCGTCCGTCACCTGGCTCACGGGGAGCTGCGAGAAGTTGTTCATGGGATAGACGGCGACCTGGCGGCCGTTCTCGTCGATCTCCTGCTTGAAATAGCCGTTCTTGTAGAGCAGGCCGATGCCGAAGAGCGGCACGGCCATGTCCGAGGCGCTCTTGAGATGGTCGCCCGAGAGCACGCCGAGGCCGCCGGAATAGATGGGCACGGACTCGGTGATGCCGTACTCGGTGGAGAAGTAGGCCACCGGGTGCTTCACGTTGACGTGCTCGTCAAGGTCGCGCAGGGGCTCGGCCATGTAGGCGTCGAACTCGGCCATGACCTCGGTGTAGAGGCGCATGTAGTCCTCGTTGGCGAGCAGGCTTTCGAGGCGCTCGTTGTCCGCCTGGCCCAGCACCTGGATGGGATTGTGGCACTTGTCCCACATTTGCGGGTTCAGGGTCATGAAGAGGGCGCGGGCCTTGTCGTTCCAGCACCACCAGAGGTTGTTGGAAAGCTCGCGCAGGCGCGCAAGCTCGGGCGGCAGCTCGGCCACGGCCAGCATGGGCCTAAGGAAGGGCGTCACCGAGGAGGAGGCCTGGAGCACGCGGTTCATGCCCTCGCGCGCCTCGCTCTCCTGCTCGGTGCGGGCCGTGGATTTTTCGAGCGCGATGCGGAAGGCCTCGAGATAGTTGGCGAAGAAGTGGCTCCAGGAGGTGAGCTCGGCCACGTCGCGCGCGCTCTTGCGCAGCTCGGTGAGGGTCTCCGGGGCCATGGTCGCGGCCTTGAGCACATAGCTGTGCAGCATTTCCGCGCTCTGGTCGAAGTTCATGCCGCGCCTCGGCATGACGGCCACGCCGCTCTTTTCGTCGTTGCCCTTCTGGGCGTTGCGCGCCCACATGCCGAAGCCCGAGAGGTCGGTGGTGAGGGTGGGCACGGCCCAGGCCGCGCACTCCTGCGGGGTATAGCCCCAGGGTTCGTACCAGGAGGGGAAGAAGCCCATGTCGCAGGCCGAGATGACATCCTCATACTGCATGTTGAGGAAGCCGTCGTGGCCGTCCAGCATGGCGGGCACGAAGATGACCTTGACGTGGCTGTCCGGCTGGTTGTTGAGGCCGAGGCGGCGGCAGGCGTTGATGATGGGGTCCTGCGGGGCGTTCCACGCATGGTGCGTGCAGATGAAGGGCAGCCCGTTGTCCGTGGCGTTGGGGTCGCCCGAGACCGCGGCCTGGTTGACGCCGGTGTGGCCGCCCATGACGAGGCAGAGCGCCAGGATGGAGGCGTCCGTGCCGCGCAGGTTCCTGTCCGCGCGGGCAAGGGCGTCGAGGAAAATGTCGATGCCCTTGTTGTGCATCTCGTAGCGGCCGGAAATGGCGAAAATGCGCGTGTTCGGGGAAAGCTCCGTCCGCAGGAAGCGGTTCGCCGCCGCCATGACCTTGGCGCGGTGGGCGAGAGGCTCTTTGCGGTCTTTCGTGAAGTCCGGGATGACGCGCATGTCGAGGCCGTTCACGGTGATGACGTCGGGCGAGCGGCCGAGGAAGACCGTGGATTCCTCGCCGGTGATGGGGCTCACCGTGGTGAAGGCGTCGGCCTCGCGCGCGGACGCGCTCTCCATGGACCACTTGGCGGTGATGTTCTGGGCCGCGGCTTCCTGCGCGGGATTGATGCTGCGCAGGTTGGAATAGATGTCGCGGCCCGTGCCGGCGAGGGCGCGGCCGAGCATGGTGGCGTGGGTGGTGAACACCGTGCCGATGGCGGGGGCGTTGCGCTTGAGGCTCAAAAGGCCCGCGCCGCACATCCATTCATGGAAGAGCGCCACCGAGCGGCCGCTGGTGGGCGCAACCAGGCACTCGTGGATGGCCGCGATGACCTCGCCGCAGGCTGTGGCGAACATGACGGGCTCCACATAGTCCCAGCCGCCGGAAAGGGAATCCACGCCGAAATTCTTCCACAGTTCATAGAGGAGCTGGTTGCTGCCGTAGCGCTGGTCGAAGTTGACGAGGATGGCCTTGGGCCGGCCGGGAATGTTCCAGCGGCCGAGGCTGCACTTGAGGTTGCGCGCCGCCAGCGCCGGCCGGATGGAATCCCAGATGTGCTCGTCCGTTTCCTCAAAGCCCGCGTTGTGCTGGAGCTGGGGGCCGAGGAGGAAATAGTCCTCGCCAAAGGTGTCCACGGCCTGAAGGGCCTTGCTGCTCACCACGGAGTAGATGCCCCCGACCTTGTTGCAGACCTCCCAGCTCACCTCGAACAGGGTCACGGGAGCGTTGTGGAATTCCATGATTTCTCCTTTGGACGCCGCGGGCAACGTGCCGGACGGCGGCAGGCAGTTGTCATTAACGTAAGGCTGAACCGTGGCGGTGTTTGCCCCCACGGTTCAGCGGCGTCTAGCCTTGAGGGCCTGTTCAGGCCTTCGATTCCCCGGACTTTTTGGCCGGGGCGGATTTCTTCGCGCCCTTGGCGGCGTCGGCGGCCCCCATGGCTCTGGCCGGCGCCTTTTTGGGGGCCGCTTTCTTGGCGGGCGCCTTCTTCGTCGGAGCTTTCTCCGATGCGGTCTTCGTGGCCGCGGGCTTTTTGGCAATCGCGGTCTTTTCCTTTTCCGGGGCCGCCTTGGCCGCGCCCGCTGTCGTGCCCTCAGCCTTCTTCGCGTCTTTTCTGGGGGGAACGACCTTGCGGGCCATCTTTTCCACGTCCTTCACCAGTTCCTTTTCCGCCTCCGCCGCCGTCACGCGCATCTCAAGGTCGGAGAGCACGTTCATGTAGGTGATATAGGCGTCATACGGGCTCGGGAAGGGATTGGGCCTGTCAGGCGCAAAGGCGGTGAACCACTTGGTGGACATATAATGGAAGTGGTCGGAGCTTTGCAAGCGCTCAAAGTCCCTCGTGATGTCAGGCGCGCCGATGTCATGCACGCGCTCCGTCATCTTGTAGAGGGTGTGGATGGCGTCCTTCTGCATGTCGTTGCCGAGCCATGCGGTAAGGTCGCGGCCCTCATAGTCCCAGCTCATGAAGTCGGGCACGTCGAGCTCGCCCACGCTGGGGAGCTTTTTCACGGCCTCGGCGGGCGTCGTGAAATGGAAGTCCTTGTTGGCGAGGATGCGGTCGGGCAGCGCCTCCATGAAGGCAAAGATGCCGGACTCGCGCGTGTTGCGAAGGCCGAACACATGGTAATCATTGAAGATATTGATGACTTCCGCATCGCCTGCCAGGCTGTGGATCCAACCCGCATACTTCTCCGCGGTGAGCGGCCACTGGTCCCACGACTGGTCGCTGAAACGGCGGCCAAGGTCCGTGGAAAGGCGGATATTGCGCAAAAAGAGCTTCACCTTGGGCGCGCCGATGGGGCTGTAGAGGTAGTTGGGGCTGCGCCAGCCGAGCACATGGTCCGCGCCTTCGGCCATCACCGCCTTGTAGCCGAGCTCGCCGAGCGCTACGCCCATGGCGTTGTTGTAGACGAGTTCCGCATTGCGGTAGGTGACGGGCTTTTTGCCGAAGAGGCGCTTGATGCGCTTGGCGTGGTCCTCCACCTGGCGCACGAATTCCGGTTTTGAATACAGGAAGGAGAAGCTGTGCGGCGCGGTCTCGCAGGCAAATTCCACGCTGCCCGTGGCGGCGAGCGCCTGGAAGCTCTCCAAAACCTCGGGGGCGTACTGCTCGAACTGGTCGAGCGCGGTACCGGAGATGGAGAAGCAGACCTTGAAGTCCTTCCCGTAGCGGCGGATGAGCTTGAGGAGAAGGTCATTCATGGGCAGGTAGCAGGCGCGCGCGGTGTAGAGGAGGATGTCGCAGTTCTTGTCATCGTCCTCGTAGATGGAGTTCTGGCCCATGTCAAAGACCGTGTAGCGGCGCAGCCTGTACGGTTCGTGCACTTCGTAGCAAAGGCAGAGAGCTGGCATCAGTTTTCCCCTGTAACGTTGCGGTAAATTTGCAGAAGCTGTTCCGCCGCATTGCCCCAGCGGATGGATTTCATTTCTTCGCGGCAGTTCTTCACAAGATCTTCGGCGAGGCTCGGGTAGCGGAGCACCGCGCAAATCTTGTCGGCCATGTCGCGGGTGTCCCAGAAGTCGGCCTTGAGCGCGTGCTCCAGCACCTCGGAGACGCCGGACTGCCGCGAGAGCAGGACCGGCACGTCATAGAGCATGGCCTCCAGCGGGGTGATGCCGAAGGGCTCGGACACCGAGGGCATGACGTAGAGGTCGCTCAGGGCGAACATGCGGTCCACCTGCTCGCCGCGCAAAAAGCCCGCGAAGTGGAAGCGGCTGCCGATGCGCAATTGCCCGGCCCGGCGCACGAGGCGCGGCAGCATGTCGCCGCTGCCGGCCATGAAGAAGCGCACGTTGGGGATCTTCTCGAGCACCAGGCGCGCGGCTTCCATGAAGTATTCCGGCCCCTTCTGGAAGGTGATGCGCCCGAGGAAGAGCACGCGCTTCTCGTGGCGGATGCGCGGCGGGATCTCGTAGTGCCTGGCCACGTCGTGGCGCTCCACCGCGTTGTAGACCACCTTGACCTTTTCCGGCGGCACGCCGTAGCGCTGGATGACCATGTTGCGGGTGAGCTGGCTCACGGCCACGACCACGTCGGCAGCCAAAAGGCCCGCGCGCTCAATGCCGCCCACGATCTCGTTGATGTTCTCGCCGCTGCGGTCATATTCCGTGGCGTGGATATGAACGACCAGAGGCTTGCCGGTGAGCGCCTTGGCGAGGATGCCCGCGGGGTAGGTCATCCAGTCATGGGCGTGGATGACGTCGAAATCCTCCTGCAGGGCGATGGCCCCGCCGAGGCGGCCGTAGCGGTAGACCTCGGTCATGAGCTCCGGGCCGTAGCCGCCCTTGAGCTTCCAGGTGAAGGCCGGACCGGCGTGGGTCTTGACCACCTCGCCGCCGGGCGTGGCCTCGCTGCTCATGCTTTTCAGCGCCTCGCGGTAGCTCTCCGGCGTGAGGTAGGGCATGAGCGGGCTGTCCACCTGGAGATACCGGATGTTGGACCGCCATATCTCCTGCCCGGCCCAGGCCATGCGCTCCTGCATGTCCTGGGTGATGAGCGTGCCCGAGGCCGATTCCAGCTTGAGGAAGTCGGTGGCCGCGTCCTCCACGTGGGGCAGGACGAAGATGACCTCGACGCCGAGCTGTGCCAGCGCATGCGTCATGCCGTAACAGGCTGTGCCGAGACCGCCGCTGATGTACGGCGGAAACTCCCAGCCGAACATGAGGACTCGCATCAGGCATCCCCCTTCTTCTTGGCGCGCCTGGCCTGCTTGGCCGCGGGGGCCTCAGCCGCCGGGGATTCGTCTTCCAGGATCATGGTCACGCGGCACACGCCCGCCGTGTCGCCGGAGACGGGGTTGGCGAGGCGGTGGGCGATCTTGTGCTCCCAGGCGTCATACACGCCGGGCGCGGCGCGCTTCAGGCGGATGAGCATCCTGAGGCACTCGGCCACGCTCCAGGCCTGGGCGATGGTGCCGTTGGGCCGGGCCGGCGGCGAGGCGTCGAAAATCTCGGAGATGCTGCCGAGGCCCGCGTCCATGAGATGGTCGGAAAAGAGCGGCGTCACGCGGTCGAGCAGGGCCTTGGCCGCGCCGTCCGTATCCCAGGCCACGCGCAGAAGGCCGTCCGTGTACTGGCCGAGCAGCCAGGGCCAGATGGTGCCCTGGTGATAGGCGGCGTCGCGCTCGGCCGGGCCCCCCTCGTACTTGCCCTTGTAGGCCGGGTCTGAGGGGGCCAGCGTGCGCAGCCCGTAGGGCGTGAGCAGCCGGTTGCGCACGCATTCCATCACCTGCGGCCGGTACTGCTCCTCCAGAATGGGATGCGGCAGCGACACGGCGAGGATCTGGTTGGGGCGGATGCTCTGGTCGAGCAGGCCGTCGCGCCACACGTCGCCGAGATAGCCGCCGTCGCGCGCCACCCAGAAATGCTCGAAAAAGCTCTGCCGCATGGGTTTCAGGTCGCCCATGCGCCAGTCCGGCTCGTCGAATTTCTTGGCGAGATGGTCGACAAAGACAAGGGTATTGTACCACAGGGCGTTGAGCTCCACCGGGCTGCCGTGGCGCGGGGTCACGGGCTTGCCGTCGCTCATGGCGTCCATCCAGGTGAGCTGGGTGTGGCCGTTGCCCGCGTGGATAAGGCCGTCCTCGTCCACATGGATGTCGTTGCCCGGCCCCTTGCGGTAGCCGGCCACGATTTCCTTCAGGGCCTTCCACGCATGCTCGCGCACCCAGGCGTAGCCGTCGGGATTTTCCTGCAGGTAGCACTGCACGGCGAAGGCGTACCACAGTGCCGCGTCCGCCGCGTTGTAGGCGTGTTCCCCCTGATGGGCGAACATGTTGGGCACGAGGCCGTTCTTCATGGAGGCCGGAACCTGCGCGAGCACGTCGAGGCCGAACTGGGTGCGGCCGCCGTAGAAGGCGAGGCCCGGAAGGGCGATGAGCGTGTCGCGGCCCCAGGCGTCGAACCAGTGGTAGCCGGCGATGACAGCCGCGTCGCCCGAGGGATTTTTCACGCAGAACTGGGCCCCCATTTTTTCAAGATGCCCGATGAGCCCGTGAACCTTCTTGTGCACGGCCATGCGCGGCTCGCTCTCGGCCCGCCAGGCGGCCTCAAGGTCGGCCGCGCCGCCCCCCTTGGCCGCGGGCATCTCTTCCGTGCCCACGGCGAGGTAGACACTGCCGCCCTCGGGCAGCGGCGGCAGGGGGATATCCATGACGCCGGGCTGGAACAGGTCTTCCTTCTCCGGGAAGCCGCGCTCCCGCTCCTGGAAATACACCACATTATAGAACCAGTCCGGCTGTGGCGTGAACACCGAGGCGCTGCCCGCCTGGATGTAGAGCGCGGGCATCCCCTCATAGGGCGCGATGGCAAAGCCCCCGGGGGCCGCGTCCGTGTGCGGGCGGAGGGCGTCGTTGGCGTGGGTCAGCTCGTGGAAGCCGCGGTAGGCGAGCAGCGGCCGCAGGCGCAGCGAAAGCCTGGGCAGCCGCCCGTGGTTCTTTTCCGGGCCCTGCAGGGTCCAGCGGAAGAGCACGCGGTTGGCGCCGCGCACCAGCAGCACCTCGCGGGTGAGGCGCACGTCGCCCACGCGGTAGGTGAACTGCGGCCACGGGTCCAGCGTGAATTTTTCGAGGTACTGATGCCCCGTGGGGTGCAGCACGCCCGGGTGCTGGCGCGTGGAGATGGGAAATTCCTTACTGCCGCCGGTGAGGGACTCCTCCATGGCGGAGAGCAGCACCTGGCGGCCGTCGGGCGTGGCGACCACGAGCAGCCCGTGGTATTTGCGGGTATTGCAGTAAAGGATGCTGCTGCTGGCATAGCCGCCCAGCCCGTTGGTGAGCAGCCATTCCTTGCGCAGGGCCCTGCGCGTGTTCTGGCAGGCGGCCTTGTCAAAACTGAACCGCATACGGCCTCCTGAAGTGGAGGTTGGAAGGAAGCCGGGCTGTGCTGCGGAAGCGGAAATGAAAGAACACGAGAGGGCAGCGCATGACCCGATCGCATGGCCGCGGGCGCACAGGCCCTTCGGCCCGGCGGGGGAGGCTTTCTTGCGGGCATGGGCCGGAAATCGGCCGCCCGTGGCGCGTTCCTCCGCCGCCTTGGCGCAAGTGTAGAAAATTTTTTCGGGCCTGTCGAGATTTTGCGCGCCCGCGACGCGGCGTCAGCGAGGGGTCCCCCGGGTATCCGTCAAGGAGCGCGCGGCGCGAAAAAGAATTTATAGTCGTCCGTTTGGGGGTGTACGA
>CAMWTD010000033.1 GCA_947177085.1 uncultured Desulfovibrio sp. | reverse complement strand
GACAGGAGCCGCTTCGGAAGCGCCCGGCACTGTGCCCTCGGGCGTGAGCGTCACGCCGAGGTCGGTGACGAGGCCGTCGGGCCTCACCTCAAGGATGCGGGTCTGCCGGCCGTCGGGCAGGCGCACCACCGTGCCCGGCACAAGCACCCGGGGCGACACCTGGGGGGCCGTTGCTCCCGGGCGGCGGATATTGGTCAGGGTGTCGGCGGCGCGGGCGGCCGCGGCTTCCCCGAGGCACAGGGCAAGCAAGAGCGCAAGGCAAAGGACGTTACGCATGTCTGCTCCGGCGGGCGGCGGGCCGTCCGCGTTTAACTGTGCGGGCGCTCAGCGCACCCGGCGGAAATCGGCATCCCAGCGGGTTCCGTCGTCATTGGTCCCCACGCACTGGCTCGCGCCGCCGGGCGTGGCCCGGCAGTCGATGCTCACGGCCGCATAGCCGCTCGCCGAGTTTTCGCAGCGCTGCGGCCCGAGGGCGATGTGGAGCACCCCGTCGCGGAAATGCGCCGTGGCTTCGCCTGTGCAGCGGTCCCGCTTTTCATGGATGATGCCCTGGCCCTTGCCGCTCTCGTCAAAGGCGAACTCGAACACCACGCCCTCGCCGGTGCGCTTGTTGGCAAGCCCGGTGTCGCAGCGCCAGCGGCCAGCCATGAAGCCGGGATCGCTGGCATTTTCCGGGATGACCAGTTGCTCGGCTTGCGCCGGATTTTCAGGAACCTGGGCCGCGGGCTCCGCCTTGCGGCAAAGGGCCGCATGTTCGCTGACGCGCCGGCGCAGGCTCTCGATTTCCGCGCTGCGGTCCTCGATTTCCTTTTCCGGGCCCTCGGGAGCCTTGAGGAAGTCCGGGCCGGGCAGGTGGAAGAAGGCCGTCCCCGCTGGCGCGGGGAGCCCCGCGAAGCTCGTGAAGAGCAGGAAGGCGAGGGCGCAGCAGAGGGCCAGCGGCAGGAGCCACGGCAGGCAGCCGCCGCGCCTGGGCCCCGCTGCGGGCGGAACTGGGGGCACGGACGCAGCGCTGGCCTTTGCGTCCGGGGCGGCTTCAGCGGCCGCCTTGGGCATGGCGAGCCGGCTCAGGCTGGCCGGCTCCACCCCGGGCGTGCCGGGCCCGAAGCCCCAGCAGGTGAAGACGGGCTGGTCGCCGACCACATAGAGCGCCGAGTCGTCGGGATAGCAAAGCGCGAGCCTCAGGATGTTGCCCCGCGTGACCTTGAGCGGGTCCTGCGAGTGGATGAGCTCCTCGGCGTAGCGGCCGATCTCGCCGCCCATGTGCGAGAGGCGCTCCCGGGCGGCGCGCTCCTTCTCGGGCGCGAGGGACGTGAGGGGGCGCGCTTCGCCCTGCACCGGGGAATACCAGTCGATGGTCCCGTCGGCCCTGTTTTCCGCCGGGCGCGCGAACAGCAGCACATATTCGTCGCCGAACTTGTGCAGGAGCATGTCCCGGATCTGCGGAAAGCTGGCGCTGGGCGCGATGCCCTGGTAGGCCAGCTCGTGCATGCCCGCGCGGGGCGTGGAGGCGATGCGTGTGCCGCTCATGGGGCCTCCGTGGCGGCGGCCCGGGTCTCCACCGGAACGCCCTGCGCCGCGAGAAACCGGATGAGGTCGGCGGCGGCGAGCGCGATGGAGGCCTGGCGGTAGCTGCCTTCATCAAGGGTGATCATGGTGTTGATGCCCACCACCTCGCCCTTGTCGTTGACCAGCGGGCCGCCGCTGTTGCCGGGAGAGATGGGCGCGGTGTGGACGATGAGCGGGGGCTTGCGGTCAAGCACGGCGCTCACCACGCCCTCGCTGTAGGACAGCTCGGGCATGGCCTTGAGGTCCTTGCCCGTGAGCAGGCGCTTATAGGCCGGGTCGCTCTTGCCCACGATGTCGGGAAAGCCCCACGCGCCCACCTTGTCCGTGCGACGGGCCGGGTCAGCGAAGACGAGGACGGCCGGATGCGCCCCGGGCGGCAGGTCCACGGCCACGAGCGCATAGTCGCCATCCGCCTTGCCGCTGGCGGCGATGACGCGCCCGGCCACCGGACGGCCGAGGGCCTTGCTGGTCACGAGCAGGCCGCCATTGGCGCGCTCCACCACATGACGGTTGGTGGCCACGCGCCCGGGAGCCACAAAGAAGCCGGAACCCGTGGAGCCGCGGCCGTTCTTGTCCACGCTGACGAGAAAGACGCAGGCGTCCTCCACATCAGCCGGGGAGGCCGCCACGGCCGTCTTGCCGGACACCCCGGATGTCCGCGGGCGCGATGCGGCGGGCTCCGCCGCGGGGGGCGCGGCCGCGTCGAGCTTCGCCTTGGCCTGGCAGGGATCAAGGGCCAGCAGGGCGGAAAGCGCGTCGCGCTCCCCGGTGAGGGCGGCGAGGCGCGCGCGCAACTCCGCGTCCGCAGCAAGGCGCGCCTCGTGCGCCGACCAGATGCTCCAGCAGGCCCAGGCAAGGGCCGCCAAAAGGAGCAGGCTCAGCGCGAGGGGCAGCCGGGAACCTGATTTTTCGCGGGCATTCTCACTCATGGCTCATGCTCCGGCGCTAGGCCCGGATGTCCGCCAGGGCTTCGTTGATTTCCTGGGTCTGGCGGCTGGTGACCTGGGTGGCCTCGCTCTTTTCCCGGTCAAGGGCGGCCGTCTTTTGGGTGAGCGTCTGTTTTTTCTGGCGGGCCGCCTTGATGGCCTGCGCCTTCTGCTTCTGCCTTGCGGGGCCCTGCATGCTGGCCTGCCGGGCGATGTTCTGCTCCTCGCTAGCAAAGGCCTGTTCATATTGCTGGTCGAGGTTGCGGGCCTGGCTCACGGCGTCGCCCAGCAGGGCGATCGCCTCCTCGCGGCCCGACGAGATCTCGGCGAAGCGCCTGGCCGCCGTCTCGCGGTCGATGGTCCTGGCCTTGATGTCCTTGAGGAGCAGGGCGAACTGCTGGTCATAGCACTGAAGCGACGTGCGCGCGGCCGCGCTCGTGATGTCGAGGTCGGAAATGTCGCCGTCGATATTCTGGAGATAGGCGGCGAGGCGCTTGTTGTCGTCGCGCTCGTGCTGGGCCTGGGCGTGGCTCGCGCCCATGATGCCGCCCGCGGCCGCGCCCGTGGCCGCGCCGGCCACCGCGCCCTGCCACTTGCCGCCGCTGAGGAGCAGCCCGAGCAGGGCCCCGCCGAGTGCCCCCACGGCTGCGCCGCCGCCCGCGCCCTTGGCCACGTCGTGCTCGCGCTCGCGCAGGTCCTGGATGGGCCGGTAGCAGCCCGGATAGTAGTTGACGGTGGTTTTTTGTTCGCCGTAGCGGCTGGCGCAGCCGACGAGGCCGGAAAGGAGGAGGGGAATGGGCAAAATCAGGGCGAGCAGGCGACGCATGAGACCTCCCGGACAAGCCGCGTGGAGCGGCCCGGACGGGCCGCCCGCAGGGGAACGGACGTTCCCGCGCATGTAGGTGTATCCTCCATATTTATGGGCCGGCAAAGCCCCTGTCAAACAGAATTTTGGCCGCGCGCGCCCGCTTGCCTGCCGCGGCGTTAGGGGATATGGGAGGAAGCACGTTGCGGCGGCGCGGAGCGCGCGGTGCGCCGCCCCGCAGCGGGGAGGACTCATGGCAATGCGCCTTTCACGTTCCATTGTGGGCGAGGCCGAGGCCCGCGCCGTGGCCCGCATCATCGAGGAGGACGGTTACCTCGGCATGGGGGCGGAGACCCGGCGCTTCGAGGAAGAGGTCGCCGTCTTCCTGGGCGTGGAGCCCTGGCAGGTGGTGAGCGTCAATTCGGGGACGGCGGCCCTGCACCTCGCGGTTTTTGCCGCGGCCCGGGGGGGCGCGGGACAGGGGGGCGACGCGCCCGAGGTGCTCGTGCCCTCCCTGACCTTTGTGGCCTCGTTCCAGGCCGTGCTCGCCGCGGGCTGCGTGCCCGTGGCCTGCGACGTGCTCCTTGAGACGGGAACCCTTGACGTGGCCGATGCCGAGCGCCGCCTCACCCCGCGCACCATCGCCGTCATGCCCGTGGATTATGCGAGCAATCCCTGGCACTTGGATGAAACCTACGCCTTCGCCCGCAGCCACGGCCTGCGCGTGGTGGAGGATGCGGCCCACGCCTTCGGCTGCCGCCACCACGGCCGCAAGATCGGCTCCTTCGGGGACCTTGTCTGCTTCAGCTTTGACGGCATCAAGAACATCACCTGCGGCGAGGGCGGCTGCCTTGTGGCCTTTGACAGGGAATCGGCGCGCATTGCCGCGGACGCGCGGCTGCTCTCGGTGGAGGGCGACACGGAAAAGCGCTTTTCCGGAGCGCGATCCTGGGATCCGGACGTGAAACTGCCCGGCTGGCGCTACCACATGAGCAACATCATGGCGGCCATCGGGCGCACCCAGCTTGAGCGGCTGGAAAGCGAGTTCATTCCGGCCCGTCGGGAGCTGGCCAGCATCTACACGGAGCGGCTTCAAGGGCTCCCCGGGGTGGCCCTGCTGCGTACGGACCCCAGGGACTTCATCGTGCCGCACATCATGCCCGTGCGCATCCTCCACGGCCGCAAGGACGCCGTCGCGGCGGCCCTTCAGGCCGAGGGCATCCCCACCGGGGTGCACTACAAGCCCAACCATTTGCTGACGCTCTTCGGCGGCGGCCGCGAGCACCTGCCGGCCACGGAAGAACTCTATGCCGAGCTGGTGACGCTGCCCCTGCATCCCGGCCTCTCCGCCGAAGACGTGGAGAGCGTCTGCGCCGCGCTCGCCCGCGCGCTGGAGCACTGATGACCACCCCGTCCGCCACTGCCGCGTCCTGCACGGACGCCCCCCGCCCGGCGCCGCTCCTCGCCTTCGTCGTGCCCTGCTATAACGAGCAGGAGACCCTGCCCCGCACCATGGACGAACTCTCCCGCCTGCTCGCCGACTGCAAGGCACGCGGCCTTGTGCGGCCGGAAAGCTATGTCCTCTACGTGGACGACGGCAGCAGGGACGACACATGGGCCCTCATCGAGCGCCGGCATGCCCAGGACCCCTTCTGCCGCGGCGTCAGGTTCGCGGGCAACGCCGGACACCAGAACGCCGTCTGGGCGGG
This sequence comes from uncultured Desulfovibrio sp., assembly GCA_947177085.1. Classification (GTDB taxonomy): domain Bacteria; phylum Desulfobacterota; class Desulfovibrionia; order Desulfovibrionales; family Desulfovibrionaceae; genus Desulfovibrio. The sequence goes on along the minus strand of CAMWTD010000033.1, from coordinate 9,965 downwards.
CATGGAGACCGCGCGCGAGTGGGGCGTTGACTGCATCATCAGCCTCGACGCCGACCTGCAGGACGATATTTCCGTCATCCCCGAGATGCTGGCCCGCTATGCCGAAGGCTGCGACATCGTCTACGGCGTGCGCGCAAGCCGCAGCACGGACACGCCCTTCAAGCGGGGAACGGCCCACTTTTTCTACGCCCTCATGCGCAAGCTCCACGTCTCCATCATCCCGGACCACGCCGATTACCGCCTGGTGGCGCGCCCGGTGCTCAAGGCGCTCGAGGGCTATGGCGAGCAGTCGCTCTTCCTGCGCGGGCTCTTTCCCACCATGGGTTTCAGGACGGCCACGGTCAGCTATGCGCGCAAGGCGCGCGAGGCCGGGGTGAGCAAGTATCCCCTGCGCAAGATGCTGGCCTTCGCCTGGCGGGGCATCACCTCGTGCAGCGCCGCCCCCCTGCGCGTGGCCGGCCTCATGAGCCTCGTCTGCATGGGCCTCGCTATCTTGCTCTGCGGGGTGACGCTCTGGAAATACGCCATGGGCGAGACCGTGCAGGGCTGGACCTCGCTCATCATCGTCACCCTGCTGCTCGGCTCGGTGCAGTTGTTCTGCCTTGCCATCATGGGCGAGTACATTGCCAAGATTTTCACCGAGGTGCGGCACAGGCCGCGTTATATCGTGGAAAAAACCCTCTGAGCCCGCGCCGCGTGCGCCGCTCCCGGAAGCCCCCATGCCCGTGCCCGAGCTGCATTCCCCCACCTGGGCTGACTTGCGCGCTTTCGTGCGCCGCCTCCTGGCGCGCCGGTGGATGCGTTTCTGCATCGTTGGCGGCGCGGCCTCGCTGGTGTATTATTTTTGCGGCCTCTTCTTCGTGAGCCTGCTGGGGCTCCCCGTGCTCGCGGGCAATGCCCTGGCCTTTGTGGCCGGTTTCGTGGTCTCCTATCTCGGCCAGGCCCTCTGGACTTTCCAGGCGCGGGGCAGCCACCGCGCCATGCTGCCGCGCTTCGCGGCCACGCAGGCCCTGGGCCTGGCGCTCAATTCCGGCGTCATCTGGCTGCTTCTGCGCGCGGGCGTGGTGTATGAGGTTGCCATGTGGGTGGCCATCGCCGCCGTGCCCGTGGCCGTGTACTTCATCTGCAAGCTCTGGGTGTTCCGCTCGTGAGCGTGGCCGGGGGAGGCATGATGCCCGCCGTTTCCGTGATCATGAACTGCCTCAACGGGGGCCCGGAGCTGGCCGGGGCGCTGGAAAGCGTGCGCCGCCAGACCTTCCAGGATTTTGAGATCATCTTCTGGGACAATGGCTCCACGGACGGCAGCGCCGATGTGGCCCGGGCCTTCGGACCGCAACTGCACTATTTTCGGGGCAAGGAGACCGTCCCCCTGGGGGCGGCCCGCAACCTTGCGCTGGCCCAGTCCCGCGGCCGCTATGTGGCCTTTCTGGATTGCGACGACCTCTGGCTTCCCGAAAAGCTCGAAAAGCAGGTGGCGCTCTTCGAGGCCGCCCCCCGCGTGGGCCTTGTGTGTACGGATACGGAAATCATGGAGAAGGGCCGGGTGCTCTCGCGCGTGTTCGCGCAAAGCGCGCCCGGGCGGGGCATGGTCTTTGCCGAGCTCATGGCGCGGCAATGGATTTCCATGTCCTCGGCCATGCTGCGGCGCGAGGCGCTCGAAAGCGTTGCCCCGGCCGGTGGTGAGGGTGGGGAGGCCGAAGACGGCGCGCCGCGCTGGTTCGACGAGAGCCTCAATGTCTGCGAGGAGGCCGACCTCTTCTACCGCGTCGCCCATGACTGGGAGCTGGACTATATCGACGAGCCGCTCACCGTCTGGCGGGTGCACGGCGGCAACACCACCTTCCGCAAGTTCGGCCAGTTCGCGGACGAGACCCTGCGCATCCTCGAAAAGCACCGCAGCCTCTACCCGGGCTATGACGCGGAACATGCGGACCTTGTGGGCCTGCTCACCAGGCGCGCGGCCTTCCAGAAGGCCGTGGCCCTCTGGCGGGAGGGACGCAACGCCGAGGCCCGCGAGGCGGTACGCCCCTGGCGCGCAAGCTCGCCCAAGTACCGCCTGTTCTGGGCGGCGACGTATTTGCCGGGAAGTTGCTTTGATGTGGCGGCGCGGGCCTATTTCGCGCTGCCCGCGTTCTTGCGGCGCTGAGGCCGCGCCCCTACGCTTCCCCGGCCAGTTCCGCGAGGCTCGCGCCGCTCCAGACGAGGCAGGCGGCCGCCATGCCCTTCAAGGGGAGGCCCTCGCCGTCCGTACGGAGCATGTCCCCTTCTCCCTCCTGCGCCCGGCGCAGGGCTTCGGCCCGGTCGCGCGGAAATTCTCCGGTTCTTAGATACAGGACGCCCTGCAGCGCCCGCAAAAAAGACTTGCGCAGGCTGTGCACGGCCTTTGCGGCCGCTTCGGCGTCGAGGGCATCGGCTGCCAGCAGGAGTTGCGCGGCTTCGTGGTAGAGCGCGGCCACGGCCGTGCGCACACCCAGGTTGATGTCGGCCTTCGTTATCGGCGGCAGGAGCGGCGCGAGCTCGCCGTACCAGGCGTCCATGTCCTTGACAAAGGCGAAAAGCTCGAAGGCCGGCCATGCCGCAAGCTCCGGCGCGCCGCAGACAAAGCCCGCGGCCTTTTCGCCCTCGGGCAGGGCGTCCAGCACGGCGCGCAGGCGCGGAAAATCCGCCGGCTCCAGCCGGTCAAGGATGACGCAGAGGTCGATGTCGCTCGTTTCCGTGGCCTCGCCGCGCCGGTAGCTCCCTTGCAGGCCCACAAAGAGCAGCCTCGGGCCGAATGTCTGTTTCAGTACCTCCACGACGGCGGGCATCCAAGTGACGGCGGCTATCACGTTCTTTGCCGGGGGGAGCGGGAGACTGCTAGAAATTGGCCGGCTGGCCTTCCACTGCCTCGGCCAGTTCGCGCAAGGCCGCGAGGCTCGATTCCGCCTCCTCCGGCGTGAGGGAATGGAGCGCGAAGCCCGCGTGAACGATGACATAATCGCCCACCTTGGGCGGCTCGGGCAAAAGCATGGTGGAGGCGGAGAGAAAGGTGGAGCTTTCGCCCACGCGCACCCGGGCCATGTCCGACGGCTCGAGCGCTACGATCTGGGCGGGAATGGCAAGGCACATGGAAAAACCTCCTCGGGGTTCATCTATCAGGGGAGAATAAGCATGCGCCGCGCCATGCACAAGGGGAAGCGGCGAAATCGGCGTCCTTGCGCGGGTCTCCGTAGGCCGCAGCCCCGGGAACAGCCGGCACGAAAAAGGGCGGGGCCCATGCCCCGCCCGCCAGCGGGAGACAAACTCCGCTTCGCAGAGTTTGCGCCGTCTCAGCCGCAAGGCGGCTGGACGGAAAGACACGAAAATCGCTCGGTTAACGGCGCGGCAAAGCCGCGACCTCCTCGAATTTTCGGGGCTGCTGACTTTGTCAGCAGCCAGAAGGGCGGGGCCGAAGCCCCGCCCTTCCCATCAATGCCGGCCGTTCTTGCCCTTTTTCTTGTCGGGGTAGAGGATATAGTTCCAGTACAGGACATAGAGCGGGAGCACCACGAACATCATGATGTACGCCCAGTTCTTGGTGTACAGGAAGTAGCTGTAAAAGGTGGGGAATTCCATGTGCTTCTCCTTGTCCCGGGCCTAGTGCTCTTCGCCCTTGAAGTCGGGGTGTTCGTAAAGCACGGGCATGTTGTAGACGATGAAGCGGTAGGCGGTGACGATCATGGTCACCACGAAGATGGAGATGCAGATTTCCCAGATGCTCGGGAAATAGCGCTCCGCCGAGGGGAGTTGCCAGTTGAAGGCGATCATGGAGACATTGAAGCGGTTGAGCACGATGCCGGCCACGGCGAGCACCGAGGTCATGCGGCACAGGCCCACGTTGCCGTCGCGCGCGCCCTTGGCGTAGAGCAGGGCGGGCAGAAGCACGAAGCCGAACATCTCCACCAGCCACCACGCGCCCCAGCCCGTGCCGAGCCACGGCAGGTTGGCCTGGACGAGCATGTCGATGAACTTCAGCATGAAGTAGGCGAAGAGGATGAACGACGCCGCGCGGGCGAAGCTCAGCACCACGCCGTCGGCCTCGCGCAGGTGGGTGGCGTCCATGTACTGGTGCACGCCCTTGTGCGCGAAAAGGCCCTCGAAGATGACCATGCTCGCGCCCGCGGCCATGGAGCTCACGAAGAAGAACATGGGCATGAAGGGCGAATACCACAGCGGATGCAGCTTGCCGGGCGCGATGAGGTAGAGCGAGCCCAGCGAGGACTGGTGCAGGGTGGAGAGGGTCACGCCGAAGATGGTCAGAAGGATGGTCACGCGGATGACGATCTTCCGGCAGGTCAAAAGCCACGGGAACTTCTGGGCCAGCCATTCCATGGGGGCCACGGAAAACTCGATGAAGAGCACCGTGAGATAGGTCGCCACGCACAGGCCCACTTCAAAGAGCACCGAGGTGGTTCCGGGGAAGAAGAACATGTAGGGCAGGCGCAGCGGATGGCCGAGGTCATAGAGCAGGGCCACGACCACGAAGGCGTAGCCAAGGAAGGCCGTGGTCACGGCCGGGCGCACCGCCGAGTGGAAGTGCTTCATGCCCATGACGTAGCAGGCCACGGTGGTGAAGTAGCCGCCGGCCGCGAGGCACACGCCGCAGAGCAGGTCAAAGCCGATCCACAGGCCCCAGGGCTGGGCTTCCGTCAGGTTGGTCACCGAGCCGATGCCCACGGTGAAGCGGATGACCGTGATGACGAAGCCCACGGCCAGGATGATCCACGTGATGATATTGCCCGGCGTTTTGGAGAGCAGGGGCTCGAGATTGAAGAGCTTGTCCTTGGTGGGAATGATGATGCCGTGGGTGTCCATCTACTTCTCCTCCCCATGCCCGTCGCCTGAGTTCTGGGCCTCGCGCGCCTTGAGCGCCTCGGTCATGGCCTGGCGCGCGCGCTCGGCCGCGCCTTCGCCCTCGGTCTCGCCGATCTTGCGCACGGCGGCGTCCACGGCGGCGGCGAGGTCGTCCTTGGCATCCTTGATGATCTTTTCCTGCTCAAGTTTGGCCATGGCCTCGCGGCGCTTGGTCATGGCCCAGGCCCCGCCGAAGAGCACGGGCCAGAAGGCCACGATCATGGGCACTGCGCCGAGGGCCCCGTAGGTGAGCTGGCCCATGGGCTGGGAGCCGAGGTGCGTGTCGAGCCCAAGCTGCTTGAACTCGGTCCCCGCGCCCTGCGGGTCGTCCACCGGCACGGGAGCGCCGCCCGCGGCGGGCGCCAGCACCATCCAGGCCGTGCCGCCCGCGTCGTACTCGCCGTAGAGGTAGTCCACATAGCGGCCCGGGTTCTCGGCCATGCGCGCGCGGGCGATCTTGATGAGGTCGCTCCGGCGGCCGAAGGTCAGGGCGTCCACCGGGCAGGCTTCCACACAGCCGGGGAGCTTGCCTTCCTTGAGCCTCGGCTCGCAGAAGGTGCATTTCTGTACCAGCGGGTCCCAGGCGAGGTCATACTGGAAGCCGGGCACATAGAAGGGACAGGCCACCATGCAGTAACGACAGCCCACGCACTGCGAGCCGTCATAGACCACCGCGCCGTTGGGCAGCTTGCTGAAGCAGCGGGCGAAGCAGGCCGAGGCACAGGCCGGGTCGTTGCAGTGGAAGCACTGGAGCTTGCGGAAGTAGGGCTTGCCGTTGACTTCGTATTTGTTGACCACGGTCCATTCATAGGCCGTGGTGTGGCGCTTTTTCTCCGTCACCGCAAGGTCGGTGAAGGGCACTTTCGGCTCGGGCAGGTGGTTGACCTGCTGGCATGCGGCCTCGCAGCGGCGGCAGCCGATGCAGCGCGTGGTGTCGTGGAGCACGCCCCAACTGTCGGGGTAATAGGGGAAGCTCGCCGGGGAGGCCTCGGCGACCTTTGCCGAACCCAGCGCCGAGACCACGCCGGCGCTGCCGAGAATGGTGAGGAATTTTCTGCGGTTCATGGTTCCCCCTAGTTGGCCTGGTTGGCGGCGCGCTCAGGGGCGCGGAGCTTGTGGCAGGTTGTGCAGTCGGTATTGCGCGGCCGGCTCACCTTCATGTCCTTGTGGCAGCTCATGCACTGGAGGTGGAAAGCCGCCATGAGCGCCGGGCGCTGGGGGGCGGCGGGGTCGATGGTCGGGCTGTGGCAGCTTGCGCACTTGGGCGGCGTGGCTGAAGCGGGACTGTTGTGATGGCAGGTCACGCAGAGCGTGGCCGGCTCGGTATGGAAGGCCGAGGCCAGCTTGTTCTCCTTGATGCGGCCCATGAGCGAGAGCACGTGGCTCTTGTGGTTGAACACGCAGGGCTCGTACTTGCCGGCGAGGGAGTCGATGACCACCTTCTGCGGGGCCATGGCGGCCTTCCAGTAGGTGACCATCTTGCGCGCGAGCTCGGTCTCGGCGGCGAGGGCCTCGTTGCGGCGCTCGGGGAGCTTGCCCGCGATGCCCTGCTGCATGTCCTCGGCCGTCATGGACTTGGTAACGGTGTGGCAAACGGTGCACCAGACCTCGTTGCGGGCATTCCTGACGAGCGTGGTGTGGCAGCCGGCGCAATCGCGCTGGGTAAGCTGCTTTCCGTGGCAGCTCACGCAGCTTGCGGGCGTGTTGTCCTTGCGGGGCGCGATGTTGGTGGCGTGCATGGCGTCATACAGGGTGATGTGCGCGCCTTCGAGCTTGCCCTCCTGCGTGTGGCAGGTGGTGCAGGCCACGGCGTCACCCGTGTGGTGGCAGACGATGCAGTCTTTCCCGGTGCGCTCCATCCATTTTTCATGGACCACATGATTGAAGGTGACGGGCTGCATGGCCGCCGCCTTGGGATTGGGCTTCGCGCCCACGGGGAAGATGACGATGGCCGAGGGCGCGCCGCTGTCCGTGGGCTCCAGGGCGGCGGGAGCCGCTCCGGGAGCCGGGGGACATGCCGCGAACGCCAGGAGCGTGACCGCCAGCAGAAAAAGAGTTGTGCCGTTTCTCATGCGCTTTTCCTTTTGCAACAGAGACCACGATATGCACCGCCCGCGACGCCGCGCCGCGGACGCACCCCGGAAGGAATTTCGTATCAGGCCCACGGTAGCCCACTGGCAAGATTACGTCAAGGCGGCAACGGAAAGCGGCGCGCTTGCTCCCAAAGGCGCGCCGGCGGCCCTTCAGGCGTCCTTCCGCCCCTCGAGAAATCCCCGCGCGGCGCGAAGCAGCTCCGCCTCCCCTCCCTCTGGCGGCAGAAAGACCGCCTCGCTCCGCGCCCGGAACCACGTGAGCTGGCGCTTGGCATAGGCACGCGTATTGGCGAGCCAGCGGGCCCGGCACTCGGCAAGGCTCGTGCGGCCCCTGAGATGGTCCAGCAGTTCGGCGCAGCCGATGCCGGACCAGCCAGGGGGCCGCGCGCCCTCCGCCGCGTCCGGCGAGCGGGCGAGGGCCCGGCGCGCCTCCTCCACGGCCCCGGCTTCCAGCATGGCGTCGAGCCGGCGGCCGAGACGCGGGGCGAGCCAGGCGAGCGGCGCGTCCAGCACAAAGAGCGGGCCCGCACACAGGGGCGCGCTCATGGCGTTGCCGTGCCACCAACTGAAGGTCTTGCCCGTGCCCTCCAGCACTTCCAGAGCCCGCAGGATGCGCTGCCTGTCGCGCGGGTGGATGCGGGCGGCATAGGCGGGGTCCTGCCGGGAAAGCTCCGCATGCAGGGCCTCGGGCCCCGCCTCCCGGAGTCGAGCTTCAAGCCCGGCCGAAACCTCGGGCGCGATGGCCGGGATGGCGGCCATGCCGCGCAACAGCGCCTGGAAATAGAGGCCCGTGCCGCCCACGAGCAGGGGCACGCGGCCGTGTCCCGTCACCTCGCGGGCTTTCGCCGCCGCCATGTCGGCCCAGCGGCCCGCGCTGATTTTTTCCGCCGTGGGCAAAAATCCGTAGAGGTGATGCGGAGCCCGGGCGCGCTCGTCCGGCGAGGGCTGGGCGGTGATGAGCGGGAAATCCGCATAGACCTGGCGCGAGTCCGCATTGATGATCTCGCCGCCGAGTTCCCGGGCGAGATGGAGGGCGAGCGCCGTCTTGCCGGAGCCCGTGGGGCCGGCGAGGCAGATGACGGGAATGGGACGGGGCATCCTCCAGAGCCTGCTCAAGCGCCCTGTGCCGCGTCAGGCGCGGGCCCATGGAAGCCGTCGTGCGGCGCGCCCAGGCAGGGCGTGCCCGGCCTCACCGCGCCCGCCTGGTACTTTTCTTCCAGCGCGAGGCGCACATTTTCCGGGACAAGGCCCTTCACATCCGCCCCCTGGCTCGCCGCGGACTTGATGATGGTGGAGCTGATGTAGAGCCACTGGTAGTCGGTCATCATGAAGACGGTCTGGATATGCGGCCTCAGGCGGCGGTTCATGAGCGCCAGCTGGAACTCGTACTCGAAGTCCGACACGGCGCGCAGGCCCCGCAAAATGGCGCAAACCCCGGCGGCGAGGGCGTAATCCACGGTGAGGCCCGTGAAGGGGGCCACTTCCACGCCCTTGAGGTGGCGCGTGGCCTCGGCCGCCAGCGCCACGCGCTCCTGAAGCGTGAAGAGCGGGTTCTTGGGCGTGGTCTCGGCCACGGCCACGATGATGCGGTCAAAGACCTCGAGCCCCCGGCGGATAAGGCTCAGGTGGCCGTTGGTCAGGGGGTCGAAAGTGCCGGGGTAGAGCGCGGTCTTCATAGCGGGGCCTCCGGGGCGGTCCAGATGTGGACGACAGTCTGGCCGAAGCGGCGCATGGCCAGCGGTTCGAGCCCGCGCACGGGCTCAAGGCCGAGCCCGTCCTCAACCTCCGCCGCCACGAGCGCGCCCGGGGCGAGCCACGTCCCCCCGGCCAGCAGGGCGAGAGCGGGCTGCGCCAGCGTCTTGCGATAGGGAGGATCCAGAAAAACGAGGTCAAAGGGCGCGCCCGATACCGTGTGGGCGGGGCGCCGCAAAAAGCGGATGACATCCTCGCTGATGATGCGCGCGCGGCCCGCGAGGCCCAGGGCCGACACATTGGCCTCGAGGACGCGCAGGGCGGCCTTGCTGTTTTCCACAAGGCACGCTTCCGGCGCGCCGCGGCTCAGGGCCTCGAAGGCGAGGCTGCCGCTGCCCGCGAACAGGTCCAGCACGCGCGCCCGCGTCATGTCCGCGCCGCGCGCCTCAAGCATGGAAAATAGCGCCTCGCGCGTGCGGCCCATGGCGGGGCGGCACAGCTCGCCCGGGGGAGTGGCGAGCCTGCGGCCCTTGAAAGTCCCGGAGATGACGCGCATGGCCTACATCCGCGAAAGCAGCCGCGAAAGCTCGCCGTCCAGCCGGGCCAGCGCCTCCCCGAGGTCCGCCTGTTCGCCCCAGGGGCCTTCGGCGGCCGAGGCCGCCTTTTCCCTGAGCAGGCCCAGCTTGCGCTCAAGGTCGCCCGTGAGGGCCGCCAGGTCCACTGGCGGCCGCGCCCCTTCCCCGTGGCGCTCCACTCCGGCCACGCGGCGGCCTTCGAGCGTCAGTTGCTCGAGATAGTCCGGCACGAGAGGCGTGATGCCGAAGCGTTTATTAATAAGGTCTCCGAGCGCCGCCTGCGCCCTGGGCTCCCCGTGCACGAGCACCACCTGCGGGCGCTCGCCCCCCGCTTCGGCCGCCAGCGGCGCGAGCCAGTCCAAAAGCTGGCTCTGGCCCGCGTGGCCGGAAAAGCCGTTGATGGTGAAGATGCGCGCGGCGCAGGCCACCTCCTCGCCGAAAAGGCGCAGGCTGGCCGCCTCTTCCACAAGCCTGCGCCCGGGCGTCCCCTGCGCCTGGTAGCCCACGAAGACCACGCTGGCCCCGGGCCTCCAGAGATTGTGGCGTAGGTGGTGGCGGATGCGGCCGGCATTGCACATGCCGCTCGCCGAGATGACGATGGCCGGCCCGTCGAGGGCGTTGATGCGCATGGATTCCTGCGCGCTCAGGGTATACTGGACGCGCGCCATGAAGGCCGCGGCGTCCGGGTCGTGATAGAGCGCGCGGGCGGCTTCGTCAAAGAGCTCGCCGTGGC
>CAMWTD010000032.1 GCA_947177085.1 uncultured Desulfovibrio sp. | reverse complement strand
AAGCGGAAATAGATGCCCGGGATGACGAAGATATAGAGCATCACGCCGAGAAGGAAGAGAGCGCAGAAGAGGAAATAGGCGATGTCCAGGTCCCAGCCCACCTTGTCGGCGATGGTTGCGCCGAGGATGACGATGGACTGGGTCGACACTGTGGCCACCAGCCACGCGCCGTTAATGCCCTTACTGAGCGGCGGCTTCTCCTCCACGGTGAAGATGGCGTAGAACACGCCCCAGAGGATAAACACCCAGCAACAGACGCCGAGCCAGAAAAGCGCGTGCGCGAGTTCGATATTGTGCGCGAGCACCGCATACTGGTTGCCGAGGATGCACGTGCCGGCCACGATGGTCAGAAAGCCGGGGCCCGAGGCATGGCCGCAGAAATCGGCCGCCATGCGCCGCGGAAAGCGCACGAGCTTGAGCAGGTAGAGCGGCCAGAGCACCACGAACATGGCGATGTTGATCCAGAACAGGGCCGTGGCCCCGTCCGGGAAGCCGAGGAGGTGGAGCGCCACGGAAACGATGCCCGTGGACATGACCATGGCGAAGTTGGCCGAGGCCAGGTTCTCGTTGAGCGACCAGAAGCGGCCGCCGAAAGTGCTCTCAGGCGTTGTCATAGCGCCTCCTGTAGACGATGAAGGGCCGGGCGAACCAGGTGAGCGGCAGGCTGAAGAAATGGACGAGCCTGCTGAAGGGGACCATGGCGAAGATGGCGAGCCCGCAGATGACGTGCATCTGCATGAACCAGGGGACCCCGCGCATCAGGGCCGGGTCGGGCTGGCAGGTGACGATGCCGCGCGCCCAGGCCCCGATGATGGGCAGCACGTCCTCATGGGCCGTAAAGTCCTGGTAGCCGCCCGTGCACGCCTGGAGCAGGATGAAGACAAGCACCACGATGTCCATGGGCACGGTGCTCGCCCAGACATTGCGGTTGCAGAGCCGCCGGAGGAGCAGGATGCCCGCGCCCGCAAAAACGCAGGGCGCGAGGATGCGGCCGCACATGGTCGCCACCTCGAAGTGCACCTGGCCAGCGAAGTCCGCCATGCGCAGCAGGGCCACCGGCACAAGCAGCCCGACCACATGGCCGAAGAAGGTGAAGATGATGGCGTAATGGAACAGGAAGGAGCCCGCCACCAGCGATTTTTTGGCGAAAAGGTTGCTTGAGCGCGCGTTCCATTCGCCGGGGGTCGCCACATAGCGGAAGATGAGCCCGGCCGTGAACAGGGTCAGGCACACATAGGGGTAGACGCCGAAAAGCAGGAGATCCATTGTATGCTCCTTTAAAATCGCTCTATACGAATCGGCCTATACGAATCGGCCCGGGTCCATGGCCGGGTGCGTTGCCGGGTTGAACTCCGGCTCCGGCGCGGCCATGGGCCGGCGCGTGGGGTCATGCGCGCGCGGCTTGAAACGCTCCGGCCAGTCGCGCTTGGGCCCCTTGAGCGCGAGATGCACCAGCGGGGCCTGCGCGCAGTCGAGGGAATCCAGGCGCTTGGCGAGGGCCGCAAGCTCGGGCCCGAAACCGTCGAACAGCGCTTCCGCCGCCCAGTCCTCGCACACGGAGAGGAATTCCAGCACGCGCGGCAGGTAGTCGGGAAGAACCCCCGGCAGCGGCTCGAAACCGGCCACGCGGTAAAGGCCGTTCAGCGCGGCCATGGCCCTCCCCTGCCCCCGGTCATTGCCGTAGCGATGCCAGGCGAGGTACAGGCTCGCCTGCGGATCATGGTCAAAGACGCGCACATAGGCCTCTTGAGCGGCCTGCGGGCCGAGCGCCGTGAGCGCGTCCAGAAAGGCCGCGAGCACCGCCGCCTCCTCGCCCTCCACATTGGCCCGGATGTCCGCGCGCATCTCGGGGATGGCCGCGAAAAACTCCGGCCCCGGATAGTCGAGCAGGCGCGAGATGCGCACAAGCGCCTTGCGCTCGTTCTCCGTCATGAGATCTCCTCCGGGAAGCCCGCGCAGCCCTTGAAAGTCTGGAGGTCGCCGCCGCCAATCTCGCGGCGCACCGTGGGAACCACGAAGCGGTCCTCGAAGCGGGCGATGGCGAGCAGGCGGTACATGGCGCGCGCGTCGGCCGGGGTGAGCCCCAGGGCCGCAAGGCCGTCCGTGGCCGCGTCCGGCTGGCCCACATTGTCCGCCACGAAGGGGTCGGCCGCGAAGTCGTCCTGGGTTCCGGGTTCATTGCCCGTCTGGCCGGCGGCCGCGTTTTTGGCAAAGCGCTCCTCGCGGATGAAGGCGCGCATGGCCATGAGCTTGTGCAGGGCCTCGCGCACCGGCGTTTCGTCGCCGGCGGCCAGCAGGTTGGCGAGATAGCGAAGCGGGATGCGCATGTTGTCGAGGTCGCTGGCCGCGGCCACCCCGCCCGCGACGAGCGGGCTCAGCGGCGGGATATACCACACCATGGGCAGGGTGCGGAACTCGGGATGCAGCGGCAGCGCGAGGCGCCACTTGCTCACGAGCTTGTGGATGGGCGAGCGCTTGGCAGCGTCCACAAACTGGTAGGGGATGCCGTCCGCCAGGGCCTGCTTCTCCATTTCCGGGTCGTTGGGATCCACGAAGACGGAAAGCTGCGCCTCGTAGACCTTTGCCGGGTCGGCGCAGGCCGCGGCCTCGCGCACCTTGTCCGCATCGTAGAGCATGACGCCCACATAGCGGATGCGGCCCGGGCAGGACTGGGCGCAGAGGGTGGGCTCACCGGCCTCGATGCGCGGATAGCAGAAGATGCACTTTTCCGAGCGGTGGGTCTTCCAGTTGAGATAGACCTTCTTGTAGGGGCAGGCGGTCATGCACATGCGCCAGCTTCGGCAGCGGCTCTGGTCGGCGAGCACGATGCCGTCCTCGTCGCGCTTGTAGAGCGCGCCCGAGGGACACGAGGCCACGCAGGCCGGGTGCAGGCAATGCTCGCAGATGCGCGGCAAATGGAACATGAAGACGCTCTTGTACTGAAGGTAGGCTTTCGCCTCCATGCCCCTGAAGTTCACGTCCTCAAGGCCGGTCACATTGGCCCCGGCGAGGTCGTCCTCCCAGTTGGGGCCCCATTCCACCTTCATGGGCTCGCCCGTGATGGCCGAGCGCGGCCCCACCGCGGGCTGCACCTTGGAGTCCGGGGCCGTGGTGAGGTAGCGGTAATTGTAGTTCCAGGGCTCGTAATAGTCCTTGATGTCCGGCAAGTCGGGCTGGGCGAAGAGGCTCAGGAACTTCTTCATCTTTCCCCCGGCCCGAAGCTCGGGCTTGCCGTTTTTCACGGTCCAGCCGCCGTGGTAGCGCTCCTGGTTTTCCCACTGCTTGGGGTAGCCGATGCCGGGCTTGGTCTCCACATTGTTGAACCAGATGTATTCCGAGCCGGCCGGGGTGGTCCAGGCGTTCTTGCAGGGAATGGTGCAGGTGTGGCAGGCGAGGCACTTGTCGAGGTTCATCACCATCGCCATCTGGGCTTTAATTTTCATCGAACACCACCTTTTCAGCCTTGCGGACCACGATCATCTCGTCGCGCTGGCAGCCCGTGGGCCCGTAATAGTTGAAGGAGTAGCTGAACTGCCCGTAGCCGCCGATCATCTGCGCCGGGTTGACGAGGGCGCGGGTGAGCGAGTTGTGCGTGCCGCCGCGGTTGCCCGTGACGGAGGACATGGGCACGTTGATGCAGCGTTCCTGGGCATGGTGGATGAAGGTCTTGCCGCGCGGCAGGCGGTGCGTGACCACGGCCCGGCCCACGAAAGCGCCGTTGGCGTTGTAGCATTCGAGCCAGTCATTATCTTTGATGCCGGCGGAGGCCGCGTCCTCGTCGTTGAGCCACACCTCGCCGCCGCCGCGCGAGAGCACGCGCATGATGTGCACGTCGGAGTAGGAGGAGTGGATGGACCACTTGCTGTGCACGGAAAGGAAGTTGAGCACAAGGTCATGCGGCCCGCGCGGGATCAGCTTGCCGCTCGTCTCGCCGATCTGGGCCAGCGGCAGCGGCGGCTGGTAGGCGGGCAGGGCCTCGCCGAGCGCGCGCATCCAGGCATGGTCGAGGTAGAAGTGCTGTCGGCCGCTCAGGGTGCGGAAGGGCACGAGGCGCTCCACATTGATCTGGAAGGGGGTGTAGGTGCGGCCGTCGGCCTCGATGCCGCTCCATTCCGGCGCGGTGAAGCCCTTCCTCGGCCGCGTGGACACGGCCTGGAAGGTGAGGTGCACGCCCTCGATGGGCTTGGACATGTCGGCGAGCTCCTGGCCCGTCTTTTCCTCAAGGCCGCCCCAGGAGCGCACGCTTACCCGGCCGTTGGATTCCGGCGAGAGGGTGAGCACCACCTCGCAGGCGTCCTTGCCGCTGGAAATGCGCGGCATCCCGTAGCTGCATCCCGGCTCGTCCACCACATTGAGGATGCGCTTCAGCACCTCGTATTCCGTGGCGCAGCACCATTTCACGCCCTTGGTTCCCACGCCGTCGGGCTTTTGCACATTGGGGCCGAGCGCGGAATACATCTTGTACATGTCCGCGTAGTTGCGCTCCACCACGCGCAGGTTGAACATGGTCTTGCCGGGCACGGGCGCGGTCTCGCCCTTTGTCCAGTCCTTCACCTCGCCCATGGGCTGCGCCACCTCGTTGGGGGAGTCGTGCTCGAGCGCCGTGGCCACGAGGTCCTTGCGCACGCCGAGATGCGTGGCCGCGAGCGCGGAGAACTTCTGCGCCAGCAGGGCGAACATGGACCAGTTGTCCCGCGCCTCCCACGGCGGGTTCACGGCCGCGGTGAAGGGGTGGATGAAGGGGTGTAGGTCCGTGGTGGACAGGTCGTTGTACTCGTACCAGTGCGCCGAGGGCAGCACGATGTCGGAATAGACGGCCGAGGTGTTCATGCGGATCTCGGCGGTGACCATGAGGTCGAGCTTGCCCTGCCGCATGGCCTCGCCCGCGTGGAATTCCACGGGCTTGCGCTCCGACTCTTCCGAAAGGGCCGAGGAGCGCGTGCCGAGCAGGTAGCGCAGGAAGTATTCATGCCCCTTGACGTTGGAGCCCAGCGGATTGGCGCGCCAGAACATCATGAAGCGGGGCACGTTCTCCTCGTTGTCCGGGTCCTCGATGGCCATCTGGATGCGGCCGTCCTGGAGACCCTTGACCGCGTAGCTGACGATGTCCTCGTCCGTGGCCGCGCCGGCCTTGGCGGCTTCCTCGCAGATCTGGATGGGGTTCTGCCTGAACTGCGGATAATAGGGCATCCAGCCGAGGCGCGCGGCGATGGCGAAGCAGTCCGCCGGGTGCTCCGGCATCTCGCCCTTGTGCGTGTCCGGGCAGGCCGCCGCGATATTGAGCAGCTCATGCCGCCAGGAATCCGTGGCGAAATAATAGAAGGTCGTGCCCTGGCTGCGCCGCGGCGCGGGGAACCAGTCCGTGCCCGTGGTCACGGTGGCCCAGCCGGCCTGGGGCCGCACCTTCTCCTGCCCCACATAGTGCGCCCAGCCGCCGCCGGCCACGCCCTGACAGCCGCAAAGGCTCGTCAGGTTGAGGATGGCCCGGTAATTGATGTCGTTATGATACCAGTGGTTGATGCCCGCGCCCATGATGATGAGCGAGCGGCCGCGCGTCCTTTCCGCATTGTCGGCAAATTCGCGCGCCACCTTGATGACGTCCGCGGCCGGCACGCCCGTCACGCCTTCCTGCCATGCCGGGGTGGGATAGACGCCGTCCTCGTAGGAGCGCGCCACGTCGCCGCCGTGGCCTCGGTCCACGGCGAGGCTCGCGGCCAGGATGTCGAACACGGTGGTGACCTTTTTCCTCACCCCGCCGATCTCCATCTCCACCACGGGCACAGCGCCCTTGCGCAAGGTCGGGGCCCCGTCCTCGGAAAAGACCGGGAAGTCCAGGAGCTCCCACGCGGTCCCCTCGCGCTCCTCCATGCTCAGGACGGGGGAAAGCTCCTTCCCGTCATAGCAGTCGCGCATTTCAAGGTTCCAGGTTCCCTTCTCGCCCCAGCGCGAGCCGATGGAGCCATTGGGCACGGCCGGGCCGCCGCGCTCCTTGTCGAGGATCACGAGCTTCCATTCCGGGTTGTTGCCGCCGTGGCCGAAGTCCGACGCGCGGAGATAGCGGCCGGGCACGAGGGCGTCGCCCTTTTCCTCCAGCTCGAGGAGGAAGGGCAGGTCCGTGAAGCGGCGCACATAGTCCTGAAAATACGGTACTTTGCGCTCGATGAAGAACTCGCGCAGGATGACATGGGTCATGGCCATGGCGAGCGCGCCGTCCGTGCCCGCGCGCACGGGGAGCCAGGTGTCGGCGAACTTGGTGAAATCCGCGTAGTCCGGGGAGATGGCCGCGATCTTCGTGCCCTGGTAGCGGGCCTCGGTGTAGAAATGGGCGTCGGGCGTGCGCGTCTGCGGAAGGTTGGAGCCCCAGGAGATGATATAGCCCGCATTGTACCAGTCCGCGCTTTCGCAGACGTCCGTCTGCTCGCCCCATACCTGCGGCGAGGCGGGCGGCAGATCGCAGTACCAGTCGTAGAAACTGATCATGCTCGCGCCGAGCATGGAGAAGAAGCGCGCCCCGGAGGCGAAGCTCACCATGCTCATGGCCGGCAGCGGCGTGAAGCCGAAAATGCGGTCAGGCCCGTAGCGGCGGATGGTGTAGACGAGCGAGGCCGAAATGAGGGTCAGCGCCTCGTCCCAGGAGAAGCGCACGAAACCGCCCATGCCGCGCGCCTTCTGGTAGGCGGCGCGACGCTCGGGGTCGTTCTGGATGTCCTCCCAGGCGGCCACGGGGTCGCCCTTTTCCTTGAGCGCGGCCCGCCAGAGATTGAGCAGCGCGCCGCGGATATAGGGATAGCGCACCCGGAGGGGGCTGTACACATACCACGAGGCCGAGGCCCCGCGCGGGCAGCCGCGCGGCTCATAATCCGGAAAGTCGGCGTGGGGCGTGGGATAGTCCGCGGCCTGGGCCTCCCAGACGATGATGCCGTCCTTCACATAGACGTCCCAGCGGCAGGAGCCCGTGCAGTTGACCCCGTGCGTGGAGGGCGAAATGCGGTCATGCCCCCAGCGGCCGTGGTAGAATTTTTCCCAACTGCGGCAGCCCTTGTGGACGGTGTAGCCCTTGTGGTCGTGCATGTCCGAGAAAAGGTCCCCGGTGCGCAGCTTGAAATGCCGCAGGGTCTTGGAATCGTAGTGTTCCATGTCTCCCCCCACATCCCCGCCGGGACGCGCGGTTTAGGGCGGCCCCGCGAGTGGTCGCGGGCTCCGCGGTGAGTGGTGGCGGGCCCGCCGCCAAAAGGCTTCGGGCCCGCGTCGTTCCGTCCTTCTCAGAGGGGCCGGGTGAGCCCGATGATCCAGTAGCGCTCGCAGAGACCGGTCAGGAGCACCAGCGCCCCGGCCGCGAGGATGCCCGGCTGCCCGCCCTTGCAGGCCAGCGCCGCGGCGATGATGCCGCCGACGATATAGACCATGACGAAGATAAACGCGTTGGACCTGTGCACCCTGCGGGCGCGCGGGGCCACATCCAGCCAGAGCAGCCAGAACGCGCCGAAGCGGAAGAGCAGCAGGATGTGGAAGGGCACCATGAGCCACGCATTGGCCATGGCCGCGCCGAGGCACACGGCAAAGCACATGTAGAGCCCGCAGCCCATGAGCAGGGAATCGCTGACCATGAAGGCCGTGAGCCAGCGCGCGTCCTTCACGCCCGGCTGCGAGGTGCAACTGAACACGACCCCCTTGTAGCAGATGACCACGGCGGCGCAGAGGGCCGCGAGGGTGGTGAACATGCGCGAGGCCATGGCCATGTGCAGCCCCACGGCGTGGGGCACGCCCAGAATCGCCGGGAGCCAGGTGGTGAGGATGGCGAGGAAGAGGCACACGGCGTAGCCCGTGAGCGCCCACACGCCCACGGAGAGCGGCGACGTGGGCCGGAACACCCGAAGCGAGTGGAGGAAGCGCCACGGGTCGCCCAGGTCCGCTATGAGGAGGAAAAGGTCCGTGGCGAGGATGATGAAGGCGAGGATGAGCGCGTAGGGGAGCAACACCCCGAACACGCGCGCCGTGGCGAGGCCGGTGAGGGCGATGATGACCATGAGCCCCGAGGCCAGGTTGTTGATGAAGGCGTCCCAGACGATAAGGTTGCGCCAGTCCGGGAAGTGCGTGAGGTCATGGAGCTCGTAGGGCGAGGGCCGCCCCTTGATCCAGGTCATGTTGTTCATAGCAGGCTCCCCATGAGGCAGGACGCGACGGCGGCCGCGCACGCCACAAGGGTGGCGATGCCGCGCAAATAGTCGCCGGGCATGAAGGTGGTGGGGGTCACGGGCTCGGCCGGCAGGCCGTACACTTCCGGCTTGTCCATGAGCAGGTAGAAGGAATTGAGCCCGGAATAGTTGGCGAAGTCCTCCGCCCCGTAGAGCCGGGCCTCGGGATGGCCGTTTTCATGCAAAAAGCGCATCCGCGCCCGCGCCTTTTCCAGCATGGCCTCCCTGGGGCCGAACTCGATGGCCCCGGTGGGACAGGCCAGTTGGCATGCCGGCGTGAGGCCGTCGCGCAGGCGGTCATAGCACTCGGCGCACTTCATGGAGTGACCGGTCTCCGGGCTCACCTCCGGCACACCGAAGGGGCAGGCGGCCATGCACATGCGGCAGCCCATGCAGATGTCGGTCTGGTAGTACACGCCGCCGAACTCGTTGCGCATGATGGCCCCGGTGGGGCAGGCCTCATGGCAGGGGGAGGTCTGGCAATGCTTGCACTGGTCGCTCATGAAGAGCCAGTCTCCGGACTTCTGTTCTTTCAGCAGTCCGTCGATGGTCTTGGGCGCGGGGCGGTTGGCCGCGTTCTCTTCGGGAAAGCGCTCGATGAACTTCACATGCCGCCAGTTCTTGGCGGACAGGTCAAAGGTGTTGTCATAGCTATCGCCCGACCAGCGGATGGGCTCGCTCTCGATCTGGTTCCACTGCTTGCAGGCCATTTCACAGGACTTGCAGCCGCTGCAGATGGAGGTGTCGGTGAAATAGGCGAGCTCCCGCTCGGCCTCCCTTGGCTGGTAGCGCCTGAACAGCGCGTATACGGGGTCAAGCCGCCCGTTGGGCCTGGGCTCGTCCGCCGGATACGCGCGCCTGATGACGGCGAAGATGGCATCTTTCAGCGAGCTCATGCCTCAGCTCCTCCCTTCCGGTTGGGCCGGCCACGGGGTTTCCGGCACGGGTTTTGTCATGGATTCCGGGTACTTCACGGGCTCGGGCGAGAGGCGCTCGACCTCCGCTTCCGTGCCCTGCTCCACGCGCACCACAAAGCCCTTGGACGCCGGGATAAGGCCGTCCGGGGCCATGATGGCCGGGCTCAGGTCATTGGTGATCGGGTCGCAGACAACGCCCTTGTAGCCGGAATTGACGAAGCCGCCCACAACGCTCGCGTCCCTGCCCTCCACCTTGCCGATGCGCAGGCGCGGGGTGATGAGCGCGCGCATGAGGAGCCTCGTCCTCGGGCTCGTCACGGCGATGAGCGCCCCGGGCCGGATGCCGGCGCTCTTCGCCTGCTCGGGCGACATCTCGAGGAAGCTCTCCGGCTGAAGCTGGGCGAGCCAGGGGATGTGGCGCGTCATGGAGCCGGAAAGCCAGTGTTCCACCATGTGGTAGGTGGTCATCACCGTGGGATAGTTGGGGTCGGCCGGCGCGGCGATGGGGTTTTTGGGGTCGTCGATGATATGCACGCCCGGGTCGCGATCCTGCTTCCAGAGGATATTGTGATAGGGTGATTCCACCGGCTCGTAATGCACCGGGAAGGGCCCCTCCTTGATGCCGTAGGGCACGAAGAGCCAGCCCCGGCCGTCGGAATGGACAGTGAAGGGGTCGGCCCCGCCGAGGGCCGCGCCGCCCGTGGCCCCGGGCGCGGGCTCATAGTCGGGGGGCTTGGTCTCGTCAAACTGCGGCTTGTCGTAGCCCACCCAGCGGGCTTTTTCCTTGTTCCACCAGATAAGGCGCTTTTTCTCCGACCACGGCGTCCCGTCGGGCCTCGCCGAGCAGCGGTTGTAGAGGATTCGGCTGTTGGTGGGCCACGCGTAGCGGTACTCAAGGTCGATTTCGTGATCCACCTCGCCCGCCTCCACGCGCTTCATGAGGTTGTTGCCCTCGGGGTCGATGAAGCCGGAAAGCAGGCGGCAGCCGCAGGCCGTGGTCCCGTCCGCCCGCAAATCCCCGGAGCCCTGGCAGGGCGCGCCCGTCGCGATGTCATAGCCGTTCATCTCAAGGGCCACCCTGTCCATGTCCACATCGTCGGGAACGGGCGGAAGGCCGGAGGAATTCGCCTTGCCGGGCGCGGGGTCATAGTCCCAGGTGAGGGCGCGCAGGCCCGCGTCGCGTTCCTCGCCGGAGCGGGCGGCCAGCTTCTTGAAAGCCTTGCCAAGCTGGTACACCCACCAGCCGTCCGAGCGGCACGAGCCCGGGGCGGGCTTGCAGCGCTCGTGCCACTGCATGAGCCGCTCGGTATTGGTGACCGAGCCGTCCGTCTCGAGCACCGTGGCGGCCGGCAGCAGGAAGACCTCGGTCTGGCATTCGCCCGCCGCGTCCGGGGCGGTGGGGTCGGCATACCAGGCCGAGGCCGTCTCGTTTTCAAAGAGGTCGCAGACCACGAGCCACTTGAGCTTGCGCACGGCGTCGCGGCCCCAGCCGGTATTGGGATTGGTGACGGCGATGTTCTGGCCGAACACGAAAAGCCCGTCCACGTCGCCCTTGAGGATGCGCTCCATGGTCACGGTGAGGGAGTCGTTGCCGGTGAGCTTGGGCATCCACTGGTAGCCGTATTCGTTCTCGGCGGTGGCGTCCTTGCCGTACCAGGCCTTGAGCAGGCTCACCATGTAATGGGGCAGCGCCGCCCAGGAGCCGCGCTCGGTCTCCAGCCTCCACATGCCCTCTTTCTTGTCGCGCGCGCCGCTGAAGCCATGGCCGTTTTTGAGGTAGTCGGCCAGCGTGGCGTTGCCGGGCTTGGCCTCGGGCATGGGGATATAGTTGGGCAGCGCCCCGTACAGGGTGGGGATGTCTGTCGCGCCCTGCACGTTGGAGTGCCCGCGCAGGGCGAGGATGCCGCCGCCTGGCCGGCCGATGTTGCCCAGAAGCAACTGGAGGATGGCCACCGTGCGGATGATTTGCGTGCCGGTGGAGTGCTGGGTGAAGCCCGTAGCGTAGCAGAAGGCCGTGGTCTTGTCGGGCCCGGAGTTGCGGCCCATGAACTCGGCCACCTTGATGATGTCGGCCGGGCGGCAGCCGCAGATTTCCGCCACGGTCTCGGGCGTGTATTTCGCCACCTGATGCCGGAGCAACTGGAACACGCAGTGCGGGTCCTGAAGCGTGGGGTCGCGTTTCGGCTTTCCGCGCGAGCCGTCTGGGTTCAGTTCATACTGGTAGTCCCAGGAATCGGGCTCGAGGGAATAGCTTTTCGTTTCCGGGTCCCAGCCATTGAACAGGCCCGTCACGTCGTCGAAACGGAACTTCTCGTCGATGAGCGTGGAGGCGTTGGTGTAGGCGAGCACATAGTCGCGGAACCAGAGATTGTTCTCAAGGATGTAGCGGATGACCCCGGAGAGGAAGGCGATGTCCGTGGCCGGGCGGATGGGCACATGGTGGTCGCAGGCCGCGCTCGTGCGGGTATAGCGCGGGTCGATGTGGATGGTCGTGACGCCCTTCTTCTTCGCCTGCATGGGCCAGTAAAAGGCCACGGGATGGGCCTCGGCCATGTTGGAGCCCATGATGACGATGCAGTCGCTGTTCAGGAGGTCGCGCGGCGGATTGGTACAGGCCCCGAAGCCGAAAGAGGGCGCGAGCGCCGCCACCGTGGTGGAATGGCAGTAGCGGGCCGTGTTTTCCACGGGCAGGATGCCGAGGCCGCCGGTCATGAGCTTGCGGAAGAGGTAGCACTCCTCGTTGTCGTTGGCCGAGCCGCCCACAAAGCCCATGTTGGCGACCTGGTTGATGGTCATGCCGTTCTCGTCCTTGGCCACAAAGCCGCGTTCGCGCGATTGCCAGGCCCGCTGGGCGATGGTCTCGATCATCCAGTCAAGGCTGACCTCCTTCCACTCCTTCGCGCCGGGCGCGCGGTAAAGGGGCTTTGTGGCGCGGTAGGGATTGTCGTTCAGGGCGAAGATGGTCGCGCCCTTGGGGCACTGGCGGCCTTCGTTGACCGGGCTTCTGGGGTCGCCTTCCACGTCGATGAGGACGTCATCCTTGAAAAACGCGAGCTGCGAACAGCCCACGGCGCAGTACTGGCAGACCGCCGAACCCACCCGTGCGCCCCTGAGGCGGCTGCATTTGAAATGGGTGCGCGCGCTCGCCACATCCTGGATGTCGGCCATGAAGCACTCCTTGTTTGGGGCGTGGCGCCCCGTTGCGTATGACGTGCGTACTCTACCGTTTGTCTTGTCAATACCAGTAATCCCAGAAACCCTGGACGGGGCCGCCCCGCCCCCGCGCTATTTGCCGAAGGGGCACTTGGGCCAGGTGCAAATCTTGCAGCCCATACAATAGCCCCCCTCGCCCATGCGCGCGGCCTCGGCGCGGGTGAAGCCGCGCCCGGCGAGCAGGCGCGGCAGCACGAGATCAAGAAAGGTCGTTTTGGAAAAGAGCGCGCAGGCGGGCACGCCCACGACCTGCATGTCCCCCTCTTTTCCGGGGATGCGCCCCACAAGGCTCATGGCCCCGGGCAGCACCGGAACGCCGTGCACCGCGTCCGTGAGGCCGGCCTCAAGCAGCACGTCGCGCGTCACGTCGTCCGGGTCCACGGACATGCCGCCGGTGGTGAGCAAGAGGTCCACGCCGGCCTCGCGCATGGCGCAAACGGCCGCAAGCATCCTTTCGCGGTCGTCGGGCACGATGTCCGTGCGCACGACCTCGCAGCCGAGGGCCGCGAGCTTGGCGGAAATCACCGGGATGAAGCGGTCCTCGATGAGGCCCTGGAAGACTTCCGTGCCGGTGACGAGGATGCCGGCTTTCGCCCGCCGCATGGGGAGCACCCGGAAGATGGGCCCGCCCGAAAGCTGCGCGAGCGCGCGCCCGAAGTTGGCCCGGGAAAGGAAGAGCGGGATGGCCCGTGTGCCCGCCACGCCCGTCCCGGCGCTCACCCGCGCCCCGTCATGGCGCGAGGCGGCCATGACCTCGGGCACGAGGTTGAAGCGCATAAGCCGTTCCGTATCCACGCAAAAAACGCCGTCGATTTCGGCCTTGAAGTCAATCTTGCCCTCTTTCGGGGGAAGCGCGTAGGTGATGCCGGGGCCGGCCATGCGCCGGGCGAAGGCCTCGGCCGCCGTGTTTTCGTGGACGGCGTCGCCGCCTTCGGGCGCTTGGGCCCCCTCGTCCACGACCGCCACCCGGAAGCGGCCCATCTTCTGCAGGCGGCAGACATCGCCCGCATTGATGCGCTGGCCCGCGCGAAACTCCGGCCCCTTGAACTGGCCGGGCACGATGCGCGTCATGTCATGGGCGGCGGTCTTGCCCACGGCCTCTTCCACGGGCACGATGCGGACGCCCGGGTTTTCGGGCCCCGCTTCCGGGAGCGGCACTCCCGCGAGGGCCTCATAGGGGGCCTCTCCCTGGCAGCCCCGGCAGATGGGGCCGTCCTCCCGGGGATAGGCCTCGCCGCACAGGGGGCAGCGGCTGATGCCCTCCGCGTGGCGACGGCCCAGGAAGCGCGGCTGGATGCGCACCTTTTCGAGCTTGCAGATGCTGTCGGCGGCGGCGCGGATTTCCGCCTCCAGGCGCGCGGAATCCTGCTCGCGCTTGGGCTTTTCCTTGAAGAACCAGGCGTAAAGCTCCGGATAGGCGGCCATCCTGTCGGGGTCGAGGCTCACGCGCACGCCCGCGCCCGTGTGCTTGTCGAACAGCGTCACGGCATAGCGGCCGAGATCAAACACCTTGAGGCGCTGGTTGCCCGTGCTGCACGCGGTAAGCAACTGCACGGCGTCCGGCAGGCACTTGGCGGACTCCGCCACGGCCTCGAACAGCGTGCCCTCGGGGAGATGGCGCTTGCCGAGCTCCACCATGTACGCGCCCACAAGAACGCCGGGCGCGGCATAGCCGTGGAAATTTTCCGCCAGGATGCGGAACTCCTCAAAGGTGTAAGCGCCAATATCCATGAGCGGACTCCTTGCGGCGCGCGGCTTTTGGCGCGCCTGGCCGGAATCTTTCCTGCGTCAGGCTGTATGTAGCGACGATAATTGTAATTCAAGTCCGAGAAGATTACAACAGCGTTTCTTCCGCATCCTTCGGAAGAAGTGTGCATTTTTGCAACACAAGGGGGCAGCAATGGAGTTGAGATTCACGCCCGCGCCGTGCCGGCCCGGGGAAAAAATCGCGCTGGCGGCGGACGGCGGGGCGTCCCTGCATGCGCTCGATGCGGGCTCTCTGGAAGCGGCCGCAAGGCTCGGCGCGGGCTGGACGCTGGCAGCCCCGGAAGCGCCTGCGACGACGCTTTTCCGGGTGAGCGGCCGCGCGTGGAGAGAGGATGCGGAAGGAATCGCGCGTTCCTGCCCCGTGCTCGAGGCGCTCGCGCCCGTTCAGGGCGGCGTCCCGCGAACCTTCCTCGCGGAAAAAAGGGGCTTCGCGGCGGCCTGGGTCACGCTTTCGGACAAGGGGGCCCTCGGCTTGCGCGAGGACGAGGCCGGCCCGCTCATCGGCCGGATGCTCGGCGAGGCGCTCCCCCTGGCCCTGTGCGGCGGCTATCTGTTGCCCGACGAACCCGCGCTTTTGCGGGCCCTGCTCTCCGACCTCGCCCTGCACCAGGGCTTTGACCTTGTCTGCACCACCGGGGGCACGGGCCTCTCCCCGCGCGACCGGACGCCCGAGGCCACGGAAAAGGTGCTGGACTACCTTGTGCCGGGCATGGCGCAGGCCATGATGGCGCAAAGCCTCCAGGCCACGCCGCGCGCCGTGCTTTCCCGCGCCGTGGCGGGGGTAGCTGGGCGCTCACTCATCCTCAATCTCCCGGGCTCGCCGCGCGCGGTACGCGAGAACCTCGCCGCGGTTTTGCCCGCTCTCGGGCACGCGCTCGCCAAGCTCGGCGGGGACTCGTCCGACTGCGGTGAGGGGTGAGGGGG